>JBICIB010000592.1:0-4900 GCA_043101415.1 Planctomycetota bacterium JB042
GTTGCCAGGCGAACTGGGGGGCGGCGCCGGCGGGCGGCCCCGCGGCGACGGCGGCGAGGAGGAGCGTGACGAGCATGGTTCGTTCCGGTCGCGGGGCAGGTCGAGGATATCGAATCCCGACCTGTAGACTGGCGCGTCCCGGCAGTCACGGCGAGCGGAGAGACGGCGGCCCATGAGGATCCTGGCGATCGCGGCGGAGGCGGCTCCCTACGTGAAGGTGGGCGGCCTGGCGGACGTGGCGGGGATGCTCCCCCGGCAGCTGGCCCGGATGGGCGCCCGCGTCGACCTCCTCCTGCCGGGGTATCGCAGCGTCCTCCTGCAGGGACATCCGTTCGAGCCGGCCGGCGAGGTCGAGTTCCCGTACCACGGCCGCACCGCGCGCGTCCGCCTGCTGCGGATGCACCTCGAGGACGGCCTGACCGTGACCCTCGTCGACGAGCCGGCCGCGTTCGGCCGGGAGGGGGTGTACGACGACCCGGTCACGAAGGAGGGGTACCGCGACAACCCCGAGCGGTTCGCGTTCTTCTCCCGCGCGGCGGCGGAGGTGGCGGTCCGGGAGCTTCCGGACGTGGTGCATGTCCACGACAGCCACGGCGCGCTCGTGCCGGGGATGCTGCGGGTCGTCGTGCCGCACCGACTCCTCCGGGCGCCGGTGACCGTCCTGACGATCCACAACCTCGCGCACCAGATGCAGTGTCCGCCCGAGGTGCTGTTCGCGGTCGGGTTCCCGCGCGAGCTCTTCTTCCCGCTCGGGCCGCTCGAGTTCCACGGGCACGGCAACTTCCTGAAGGCCGGGATCTGGTTCTCCGACGCGATCACGACGGTCTCCGAGCGGTACGCCCACGAGATCCAGGAGGGCGAGCTCGGGTGCGGGCTCGACGGGCTGCTCCGGACGCGGCGCGGCGACCTGCTCGGCATCCTGAACGGCATCGACACGTCGGTCTGGGATCCGGCGCGCGACCCGCACCTCCCGGCGAACTACGACGTCGACGACCTGAGCGGCAAGCGGGTCTGCCGCGAGGAGCTCCTGCGCGCGGCGCGCCTCCACGCCCCGGACCAGGTCCCGGTCATCGGGATGGTCGGCCGGCTCGCGGACCAGAAGGGGCTCGACGTCTTCGCGTCCGCGGCCGGCCGGCTCGCCGAGCTCCCGGTCCGGTTCACGATCCTCGGCTCGGGCCAGGAGAAGTACCACCGCCTGATGAACGACCTCGCGCGGTGGCGGCCGGACAAGTTCTCGGTCTACCTCGGTTTCCACGACGAGCTCGCCCACCGGATCGAGGCGGGGGCGGACTTCTTCCTCATGCCGTCCCGGTTCGAGCCGTGCGGCCTGAACCAGATGTACTCGATGCGGTACGGGACCCTCCCGATCGTCCGGCGGACGGGCGGGCTCGCGGACACCGTGCGCGACGTCGAGGAGGCGCCGGCGGACGGGACGGGGCTGGCGTTCTCCGCCCCCGACGCCGACGCGCTGATCGGGAAGGTCCACTCGGCGATCCGGCTGCATCGGAACGAACCGCTCCGGCGCGAGGTGCAGCGCCGGGCGATGACGCAGGACTTCTCCGGCGAGCGGCAGGCGCGGCGGTATCTCGAGCTGTTCGAGCACCTGCTGCGGCGGCGGGGCGCCTGACGGGGCGGACGATGGCCGAGCGCAGGGACGCGTCGCTGTCGAAGGCCCACCGTGCGCGCGCCCGGTTCTTCCGGGAGTACTACGCGCCGCTCGGCGCGAACTCGATCCACGGGTTGGCCGCGATCGACACGTCGTCGTGCCTGGTGCTGTACGCGAACACGCGGTTCCTCGCCGCGCACGCCATCTCGCCGACGACGAAGCTCCCGTTCCCGTGCCACGAGCTCCACGGCCTCCCCGAGCCGTGCCCGGGGAGCGGCGACGGCTGCCCGGCGGCCGAGGCGTGCCGCTCGCATCTCGAGGTCCGCCGGTCCGACACGCTGCGCGGCGGCGACGGGCGGCCGGAGCGGACCACCGAGGTCGTGGCGTACCCGCTCTCCGTGCGGTCGGAGTACGGCAGCACGCGCGAGGCGGTCGTCGTCGAGAAGGAGCGGGACGCGCTCGCGGGGCGGCTCGACGGCGACCGGGAGCGCGAGCACCTGGCGACGATCGCGCGCCACTCGGCGGACGCGATCATCGGCCTCGACGGCGACGGGCGGATCCTCTCCTGGAACGTCGGGGCGGAGGAGATCTTCGGCTACACGCCGGAGGAGGTCGAGGGGCGGGAGTTCCGGTTCCTCGTCCCGTCGGACGAGAAGTCGCAGCAGGCGTTCGACGCGGGGACGCGCGAGTTCGAGCGGCGGGGGATCCTGAAGAACACGCAGTCGCGGCTCGTCGCGAAGGACGGGCGGACGGTCGTGGTGAGCTCCACGTTCTCGCTGGTCCGCGACCCGACCGGCGGCGCCATCGGGGTCTCGGTGATCTGCCGGGACGTCACGATGGAGGTGCTGCTGAAGGAGCTGATCGACCACCAGATCCGGGCGATGACGGTCACGCACGAGATCGGCGAGGTGCTCCACTCCTCCCGCTCGGTCGAGGAGATCCTGCAGCTGATCCTCGTCGGCGTGACCGCGGGGCAGGGGCTCGGCTTCAACCGCGCGTTCCTGGTCCTGTCGGAGGAGGTCGACGGGGAGGACCGGCTGCGCGGGAAGATGGCGATCGGCCCGTCGAACCCGGAGGAGGCGGGGAGGATCTGGAGCCGGCTCTCGAACGAGCGCCTCTCGCTGACCGAGCTGTACCAGGTGTACCTCGACGAGGGGGCGACGCACGACGTGCGCGTGAACGCGATCGTCACCCGCATCGACGTCCCGCTCTCCGACGAGGAGAACGTGCTCGTCCGCTCGCTGAAGCAACGCGCCGCGCTGAACGTGCTGCGGGGGCGGGTCATCGGGGAGGAGAGCGAGGTCGACGAGCGGCTCATGGAGGCGCTCGAGTGCGACAGCTTCGCCGTCGTGCCGCTGAACACCCGCGAGCGGGCCATCGGAGTCCTCGTCGTCGACAACCGGATCACCGGCATCGGGATCGGCGACGCCGACCTGCAGATGCTGAAGGTGTTCGCGAACCACGCCGGGGTCGCGCTCGAGAACTCCCAGCTCCGCGAGAGCCTCGAGCACCGCCTCGACGAGCTCGCGCTGCTGAACCGCAAGATGAAGGAGAGCCAGGAGCGGCTGATGCACGCCGAGCGGCTCTCGGTGATCGGCGAGATGGCGGCGCGGATCGTGCACGAGGTCCGGAACCCGCTGGTGTCGATCGGCGGCTTCGCGCGGATGCTCCGGCGGGGCTTCGAGAGCGACGACCCGCGGACCGACTACCTGCGGATCATCGCCGACGAGGTGGCGCGGCTGGAACGGATCATCCAGGAGCTGCTCGACTACTCGCGCCCGCAGAATCGGGTCGCCGTCCGCGAGGTCGACGCGGTCGAGCTGGTGCGGGAGGTGGTCGAGATGGCGACCATCGAGGCGGCCGAGCACGGCGTGAAGGTGCGTCAGTCCCACGACGGCTCGATCGGCCGGGTGCGGATCGACCCGGACAAGACGCGCCAGGTCCTCCTGAACATCGTCCGGAACGCGCTCGACGCGATGGTCGGGGCGGGCGAGCTCTCGGTCGAGACGAAGCGCCTCGACGGGGACCGATTCCGGGTCACGATCGCGGACACCGGACCGGGCATCCCGCCGGAGCGCCGCGAGGAGGTGTTCGAGCCGGGATTCACGACCCGACAGGACGGCACCGGGTTCGGGCTCGCCATCGCCAGACGGCTCATCGAGCTCCAGGGCGGCCAGATCGGCCTGAGGGATTCCGTGCCCGTCGGTTGCACGTTCGATATCGTGATGCCGTGCCGGGTCGATCCGACCGACCCGGAGAGCCGGGACGGAGACCAGCCATGACCGCCGAACCGGGAGCCTCCAGGCCGAGGATCCTGATCGCCGACGACGAGCCGAACATTCGACTCCTGTACCAGGCCGAGCTCGAGTCGCAGGGGTACGAGGTGATCCTCGCCAAGGACGGGAAGGAGGCGCTCGAGAAGGTCGACAGCGAGCGCCCCGATCTGGTCGTGCTCGACATCCGGATGCCGGGGATCGACGGCGTCGAGGCGCTCGGCCGGATCATCGACGCGCACCGCACGATGCCGGTGATCCTGAACAGCGCGTACTCCGCCTACGAGGAGAACTTCATGACGTGGTCCGCGGACGCGTACGTCGTCAAGTCGGGGGACACGTCGGCGCTGATCGCGAAGATCGGGGAGGTCCTCGGGCGTCGCGGCGGCGAGCGCGGCGGCGAAGCGGGCGGGGACGCCTGAGGATGCGAGGGCTGACCAGCGACGTCCTCGTCTTCCTGCTCGCCGGCGGACAGGGCGAGCGCCTCTTTCCGCTGACGCGGAACCGGGCGAAGCCGGCGGTCCCGTTCGCGGCGAACTACCGCATCATCGACTTCACGCTCACGAACTGCGTCCACTCGGGGCTGAAGCGGGTCTACGTCTTCACCCAGTACCGGTCGCTCTCGCTCGAGCGCCACGTCAAGCGCGGGTACTCGTTCCTGCCGCGCGACCTCGACGAGTTCATCGACACGGTCCCGCCGCAGTTCCGGTCGTCGTCGCGTTGGTATTCGGGGACCGCCGACGCGGTCTACCAGAACGTCTACCTGCTCGAGCGCGGCCGTCCGGAGTGGACGCTGATCCTCTCGGGCGACCACGTCTATCGGTTCGACTACCGCGACATGCTGCGCGGCCACCGCGAGACGAACGCGGCGATGACGATCGGCGTCATCGAGGTCCCGATCGCCGAGGCGACGCGGATGGGCGTGCTCGAGGTCGACCGCGACTTCCGCGTGGTCGGCTTCGAGGAGAAGCCGGCGAACCCGAAGCCGATCCCGGGCCGTCCGGACGTCGCGCTCGGGAGC
>JBICIB010000593.1:0-6377 GCA_043101415.1 Planctomycetota bacterium JB042
ACGACGCTCTGCCGATCTCCGATATCCGGCGTTCTTCATGCTCCCCCCCCGGCGGGGGAGGCGTTGGGGGGGAGCGCCCGCCGCCGCTCCGCCCCTCCGCGCCGGCGGCTCGCGAGGGGGCGTCCCCTCAGAGCGTCTCGAGTCCGTCGAGCGCGCCCTGGAAGCGGCCCGCGTGCGACTTCTCGGCCTTCGCCAGGGTCTCGAACCACTCGGCGACGTCGGCGTGCCCCTCGTCGCGCGCGGTCTTCGCCATGCCCGGGTACATCTCGGTGTACTCGTACGTCTCGCCGGCGACCGCCGCCGCGAGGTTCTTCGACGTGTCTCCGATCGGCTTGTCCGTCGCCGGATCCCCGCACCGCTTCAGGAAGTCGAGGTGGCCGTGCGCGTGGCCGGTCTCGGCCTCCGCGGTGTCGCGGAACAGGCCGCCGACGTCCGGGTACCCCTCGATGTCCGCCTGCTTGGCGAAGTAGAGGTACCGGCGGTTCGCCTGCGACTCGCCCGCGAAGGCGTCCTTCAGGTTCTGGTGGGTCTTGGAGCCGTTCAGATCGGCCATGGGTCTTCCTCCGGGATGGAACTCGCTCGATCGGCCGGGCGCCCGTCGCGCGGCACTCGGACCCGCGGGGAGGCGTGGGCGCCGACCGGCGGGTCGCCGCCGATTCTAGCTATGCGTGAGATAGACGCTTTCTAATTCGAGAATCATTCCGGTTTCTTCGCGCTCGCGTGGGCCGGGGGTCGGCCGACGGCTAGCATTCCCGGGTTCGGTCCGGGTCCGAGGGGCCGACGCGCCCCTGACCCTCCCTCGACAGTCTCAAAGATAGATCCCAAGGAGTACCCGTCCATGACGGAGACGATCCAGGTCGGGCAGACGGTCCCCGACTTCAAGCTGGCGACGTTCCAGCCGACCACTGGCGACTTCGGGGAGTTCTCGCTCTCCGAGAACATGAAGGCCGGGAAGTGGACGATCCTCTTCTTCTATCCGGCCGACTTCACCTTCGTGTGAGCGACCGAATTCGCTGCTCTGGCAGAGCAGTACGAGCGGATCGCACGCCTCGGCGCCGAGGTGGTGACGGTGAGCTGTGACACGCAGTTCACGCACCTCGCCTGGCAGCGGGACGAGAAGGAGCTGGCCGCCGTGAAGTACCCGATGGGTGCGGACACGACCGGCAACCTCGCCCGGATGTTCGGCGTCTACCTCGACGACGCGGGGCTCTCGCTCCGCGGGACGTTCATCATCGCGCCGGACGGCAAGCTGATGAACGCCGAGGTGAACTTCCTGAACATGGGCCGGAACATCGACGAGCTCCTCCGGCGGCTGAAGGCGAACATATACCTCGCCCGGAAGACCGCGGAGGGGTGCCCGTCGAAGTGGAAGGACGACGGGGACAAGACCCTCACGCCGGGCCCGGAGATGGTCGGGCGCGTCCACGAGGCGCTCCAGAGGTAGCGATCCCGCCGCGGCCGGCCCCTCGCCGGCCGCGCGCGGACGAGGGGCGCACCCCCGGGCGGGGGCGCCCCTCGCTCCGTCTCCGGCCCCGCCGCCCGGCCAACGGCGAAGCGCCGCTCGCGTACCACTCTCCCCGCCGCCGGAGGCTCCGCATGTCCACCGAGTCGTCCCCCTCCCGCTCCTCGACGTTCTGGAGGGAGTGGGCCAAGCCGATCCTGACCGCCGTCCTCGCCCTCTGCGCGCTCCGATCCTCGCTGGCGGACTGGAACGACGTGCCGACCCCGTCGATGGTCCCGACGATCCTCGAGGGGGACCGGGTCTTCATCGACAAGCGGGCGTACGACTGGCGGGTGCCGTTCCTCGGCTGGCGGATCGCGGCCCGCGAGGACCCCGAGCGGGGGGACATCGTGATCTTCCCCTCCCCCGTCGACGGCATCCGCCTCATCAAGCGCGTCGTCGGCCTCCCCGGCGACACGATCGAGCTGCGTGGCGACCGCCTGGTCGTGAACGGCGAGCCGGCGCGGTACGACGCGCTCTCGACCGCCACCCTCCAGGGGTGCGAGCACGAGGAGCTGGGCGGGTTCCGGGTCTGGCGCGAGGCGAAGGACGGGCTCGACCACCCGATGATGACCGAGCGCGGCTCGCTCCGCCCGTCCGACTTCGGGCCGTTCGAGGTCCCGGCCGGACACTACTTCATGATGGGCGACAACCGCGACCGGTCGCTCGACTCCCGAGCGTTCGGCGCCGTCCCTCGCGAGGCGATCCGGGGGAAGGCGCTGGCCGTGGCGCTGTCGGTCGACCCCGACCGCGCCTACCGGCCCCGGTTCGCGAGGTGGTTCAGCCGTCTGCCGTGAGGTACTGGACCGAGAAGAGATCGTCGTCGTCGGTCCAGACCGAGTCGACCGAGAAGCCGGCTTCGGCGGCCAGCGCGGCGAACGACTCGCGCGAGTACTTGTGCGAGTCCTCGCAGTGGATCACGGCCCCCGGCGCGAACTCGAGCGTCTCGCCGGCGATCGTCACCCGCTGCGGCCGCTCGCAGATCAGCTCCATCACGATCCCGCTCCGCTCCTCGCACCACCTCGCGCGGTAGCGCCACGCGTCGAGGTCGAAGCCCGCGCCGCACTCGCGGTTCAGCCGGGCGAGGACGTTCTTGATGAACGCGCGCGACACCCCCGCCGCGTCGTCGTACGCGGCCTCCAGGACGCGCCGGTCCTTCTTCAGGTCGACGCCGATCAGGAGGCCGCCGCCCGGACCGACCAGCTTGGCCACGCGCCGCAGGAAGCCGACGACCTGACGCTGCTCGAAGTTCCCGATCGTCGAACCGGGGAAGAAGACGACGGTGTTCTCGACCTCGTCGACCAGCTTCGGCAGCGTGATCGGCTTGGTGTAGTCGGCGCAGACCGGGCGGACGCGGAGGCCGGGGTAGTCCGCGTCGAGCGCGCGCGCGGTCGCGGCGAGCTGCTCGCGCGCGATGTCGATCGGGACGTAGCCGGCCGGTTCGGTCAGCGCGTCGAGGAGGTGCCGGGTCTTCGTGCTGGCGCCGCTCCCGAACTCGACGACGAGCGCGTGCGGGCCGATGCGCGCCGCGATCTCGCTGCCGCGGGTGCGGAGGATCGCCGTCTCGGTTCGGGTCGGGTAGTACTCCGGCTGTTCGCAGATCTGCTCGAACAGTCGCGCGCCGACGTCGTCGTAGAGGAGCTTGCAGGGGAGCTGCGGCGACGGGCCGCGGAGGGACTGGAGGGCCTCGGCCGCGACCTCGCCGGTCGACGGCGAGAGATCCTCGACCTCGGCGCCGGTGCTCTCGTGCTGTTCAACGGTCATCGGTCACCTTCCTCCGCCGCATTCGTCGCGGCCGCTCGTCCTTCGTTCCTCGGGGTCGCGGCTCCGGTTCGGGCGCCGCCGTCGCCCCGGAGGCCCCGGAGAGCGCCTCGTCGTCCGTCACCAGGTGCGGCGCGGCGTCGAGGTGCTCGGCATCCATCATGCCCGCGATCCGGGTCAGCATCGCGAGCGCCATCTGTCTCTCCCACTCGTCGAGCTCCATCAGCCGACTCCGGAATCGGTCCTGGAGCAAGGACGGAGCGTGCGCGAGGATCTCGTGCCCGAGGGGGGTCAGGTCGACCACGACCGTGCGCCGGTCGACCTCGCCGCGGTCGCGGACCACGAACTGCCGCTTCACCAGCCGGCTGACGATCCCGGACATCGTGGCATTGCCGAGGTGGACGGCGCGCGCCAGGGTCGTCGCGGACGAGGGGCCGAGACGTTTCAGGGCGAGCATCGTGGCGAGCTGGGGACCGGTCAGGCCACACGATTCGGCGAGACGCCTCGAGTGGAGGTCGACGGCGCGCATGATCCGACGCAGCGCCGCGACGATCCGGTCCTCCAGGGGGAGGTTGGTCGGGTCTTCCATCGGCGAGATCATACGGACCGAACCGTCCGGGGAGGACGCATTTGCTTCGTATCGACACCATGAGAGCAAATCGGATCGCTTCCGACCCGCTGTGGAGAGGCAGACACAAGTCTCCTTTTTGAATGACAGTTGCGTCCAACGGCGGAGAGGCTCCCGCCCCCGTTCGACCTGGTCGATCCGTTCTGCTACGTTGAAAACGTATCGTGTGCGTGACGTTCGAATCCGACTCCCTCGACTCCCCCTCCAGCTGCGACGAGCCCCCGATGCCGACCCCCACGCCCCCGAGTCCCACCCCGAACCATGCCGCCGGTCTCGACCCGGAGACCCGCGCCCGGCTCGAGAAGACCTGGGAGGCGGCGTACCGGGCCCGAACCAAGGACGAGCTCCGGCGGGTGTACGCGGACTGGGCGGAGCGGTACGACGACGACCACGAGGCGATCGGGTTCATCGGGCATCGGGTCGCGGCCGAGATCCTGGCCCGCCGGATCGAACGGCCGGAGACCGCGAAGGTGCTCGACGCGGGGGCCGGAACCGGCGCCGTCGGCGAGGAGCTCCGGCGGCACGGGGTCGAACACCTGACGGCGATCGACCTCTCCGCGGAGATGCTGGCGGTCGCCGCGGAGCGCGGGGTGTACGAGCGGCTGGAGGTCGTCGATCTCGAGACGCCGGTCGACGCCTGGCGGGACGACGCGTTCGACGCCGCGATCCTCGTCGGGGTCTTCTCGTACGGCCAGGCCGAGGCTCACGCGCTCGACGAGATCGTCCGGCTGGTCCGCCCCGGCGGGCTCGTCGTGTTCACGGCGCGGGACGACTTCTGGGAGGAGGACGCGATGGGCGTCCGCGGGTCGGCCGAGGAGCTCGAGTCGCGCGGCGCCTGGAGGCTCGTGGAGACGTCCGACGCCCACCCGTACCTCCCGGCGAAGGACCCGTCGGTCTCGTTCCGCGTCCGCTGCTTCGAGGTCCTCCCGGCGAAGCGCCCGTCGCCGTCGCCCGAGTTCGTCGCCGCGGTCCGGGAGGCGCTCGACGCGCCGGGTCCCGTCCGTTCGATCGACCACCAGTTCATCTGGGACGCGGCCGGGTCGCGCCTCTACGACGCCTACACGCGCCGCCCGGAGTACTACCTGACCGACTGCGAGGAGGAGATCCTCGAGCTGCACGCCGACCAGCTCTCCGCCGACCACCACCTGTTCGTCGAGCTCGGGTGCGGGTCGGCGCGGAAGATCCGGCACGTGCTGGACGCGGCGGTGGCGCGGCCGGACGGGCGAGCGGTGAAGTACCTCCCGATCGACGTCAGCGCGGGCGCGCTCGAATCGACGGCGGCGGAGGTGGCCGAGCGGTACGGCGACCGCGTCGACGTCCGACCGCTGCGCGGGACGTTCGACGACCTCCTGGCGAAGATCCCGCCGACCGAGCCGAAGACGATCCTCTTCTTCGGGTCGTCGGTCGGGAACATCGAGTCGCGCGAGGACATCGTCTCGTTCCTCTGGCGGATCGGCCAGCGGATGACCGGCGAGGACCGGTTCGTCACCGGCTTCGACCTGCAGAAGGACGAGGCGACGCTCCTCGCGGCGTACAATGCCGGCGAGGAGAACCGCATGTTCTTCGCCCACATGGTCCGCCGGATGAACCGCCTCCTCGGGGCGACGTTCGACGTCGACGCGTTCCGGCTCGGGTCGGAGTGCGTCACCGAGGAGCCGCACCGCGGCCTGCTCACGAAACGCGTCGACCTGAAGGTCGTGTCGACGACGGCGCAGGACGTGGAGGTCCCCGCGCTCGACCGACGGATGCGACTCGACCGGGGGGACGCGTTCCGGGTCGGGATCTCGCGGAAGTTCCGGACCGACGATCTCCGGATCCTGGCCGACCTGGCCGGGCTCCGACTCCGCACGATCTGGCTCGACCCGTCCCACCGCTTCGCGCTGGCGGAGATGGTGCTCGGGGAGACGTGACCCGCCCCGCCGCCGCGTCTTGATCGAGCTCGACCGGGTCTCGAAGTCGTTCGTGGACGACACGGGGAGCGAGATCCCCGCCGTCGCGGACGTCTCGCTGCGGGTCGGCGCCGGCGAGACGCTCGCCCTGATCGGGACCAGCGGCTCCGGCAAGACGACGATCCTGAAGATGATCAACCGCCTGGTCGACCCGACCGCGGGATCGGTGCGGATCGACGGCGACGACGTCCGGGCCGCCGACCCGGTCCGGCTCCGCCGCGGCATCGGGTACGTGGTGCAGCGCGGCGGCCTCTTCCCGCACTTCTCCGTCGCGCGGAACGTCGGGCTCCTCGCCGAGCTGGAGGGGTGGTCGCGATCCGAGGCCGAGCGGCGGGTGGCGGAGCTGCTCGAACTCGTGAACCTCCCCCCCGCCACCTACGCCGACCGGCGCCCCTCCTCCCTGTCCGGCGGGGAGCGGCAGCGCGTCGGCGTCGCGCGCGCGCTCGTCCTCGACCCGCCGGTCGTGCTTCTCGACGAGCCGTTCGGAGCCCTCGATCCGATCACCCGCGGCCAGCTCCAGCAGGAGTTCCGGGACCTG
>JBICIB010000594.1:0-8097 GCA_043101415.1 Planctomycetota bacterium JB042
GTCGTCACGGCGACGGCCGGGGACGAGGCGGGGCGGTGTCGAGGATCAGAAGCGGAAGGAGCAGAGGAGCACGGGACGCGAAACGCCGGGCGGCGGCACTCCCGTGGTCCACGGGGAGAGCGGGAGGCTCGCCTCGACCATGGCGCCGGACGGCGGCGACGTGGCGGACGGGGCGACGTCGAGCGCCGGCTTGACGTCCGCCGCGGCCGGGAGCGCCGGCGGGGCGGGAGGCGCCTCGGGATCGAGCGGCGACGAGCAGGGGCAGCCGCTCGGCTCGCGCACCGCCGGCCCCTCGCCGGCGCCGTCGTCGACCTCCTCGCAGCAGCAGCAGGTCGGCGCCGCGTCCCCGCAGCACGACTCGACCTCCCCCTCCGGCGACGCGGCGAGGGCCGCCGGCGCGAAGGCGCCCCAGAGGGCGACGAGGAGGGAGAGGACGCGGGTCGTCATGGAGAAAAGTCTATCCCGAGGTTCCGGAGCATGCCAGGAGAGCGGGCTCGCCGGGTTCCCCGTCGATCCATATCGGATGGGGACGCCGCAGGCTGGAGGCCGGGGACGGGAGGGGCGGATCGCCGGGAACGCGCGTCTCCGCGGCCGCCGCGTCGTACGCTCGGGGCACCCCGCCGTCCGATCGGAGTCCGCCCATGCGCCCCGTCGCCCTCGTCCTCGTCGCCGGCCTCGCCCTCTCCCCGCTCCTCCTCGGCACCCCGCGCCGCGCCGCCTCCCCGACCGAGGAGGCGGGGATCGTGGTCGCGGGAACCGTCCTGTCGGCGGCGAACACCCGCACGAAGCAGGACCGGATCCCCGACCGCTGGCGGATCGACCTCGACGGCGACGGCGTCGAGGACCTCACGCTCCACGACCGCGAACACCTCGGCTCGCCGCTCTCCGAACTGGTGGAGGAGGGCGTCCGCGTCGAGGTGTCGCTGCTGAAGGTGGAGCGCGAGCGGAAGACGTACGAGCTCGTCCGCTGGCTCCGCATCGGCGCCCGCTGAGGACGAAGGCCGGCCGGCGCGGGCGTCGGGGAGAGGCCCCCTACGACTCTCCCCGCCACGAGTGCCGCACCATGCGGAGGTGACGTTCGACCGTCGAGATCGAACGTCCGGTGCGGGCCGCGATCTCCTCGTTCGAGTGCCCCTCGAGCCGCAACAGCGCGACGTCGCGGACGCGATCGTCGAGTGACTCGAGCATCTCGCGGCTGGTCACGCACAGGCCGTCGACGTATGTCGCGGTGCCCGCGCCGTCGATCGGCTCGCCGGCGGCCAGCCGATCGAGTTCCACTTCCGCCTCGGCGACGGAGACCTCGCCGCGGCGCCCGTCGCGGCGCCGCGCGTCGATCACCTTCCGGATCGTGATCATCGCGAGCAGACTCCAGAGGTCGCCGCGGTCCTCCAGCTTCCGGAACCGGTCGTGGCGAGCGCCCTCGCAGAGCGCGTTCATGGCGCTGAGGGCGAAGTCCTCTTCGTCGCGCGCGCCGCGCGGCAGATCGCCGAGCCGCTTCCGCGCGAGCAGCACGACCCGGCCGAAGAACCGCTCCCAGATCCGGGACGCCGCGTCGTCGTCCCCGCCCTTCAGGGCACGGATCCACTGGGTCACCGATCTCTCGGGGTCGATCATCGCGGTTCCGCCGGCTCCGGCCACAGGCGCCCAATCGACAAGAGCTTACATCGAACCTTCGAGAAAAGGGGATTGGCGTGAAGGGGGACGTGGGGTCGCGGCGAGTTCCCGGGAGAGAGAGCGCGTCGCACGACCCCGGTCCGGCGGCGCGGCCGTCGCGAGGAACCCACGCGGCGAGCCGGATTCCCACCGAGAAAGACAGGAGAGAGACCGATGTTCCGATCCATGCATTCCACGTTCGCCGCCGCGTTCTTCCTCGCCGCCGCGGCGGCCCCCGTCGCGCAGGGCGCCGACGCCGTGCTCGTCGACGACACCTACTTCACGACGGGGCAGCAGCTGAAGACGAAGCAGGCGAACAAGAACACCGTGAAGGTCAATGCGAAGACGACCGCGCTGCTCCGGTTCGACCTGTCGAACCTGCCCGCGGGCACGACCCCCGATCAGATCCAGAAGGCGACGCTCTGGCTGTACGCCAAGAAGGCGAACGCGAGCGCGACGTTCGGCGTCCGGCGCGCCACGGGGACGTGGGACGAGGAGAACACGTTCGGGAGCCTGCCGCCGACGGTCGTCGTGGGCGCCGAGCCCCAGGCCGTGGTGGTGCCGGAGTCGGGCGAGTACGTGACCGTCGACTTGACCGGGCTGGCGCAGCTCTGGCGGAGCGGCGTTCTCGCGAACGACGGGATCGCGCTCGTCGCGACGTCCGGGGCGCTCGAGTTCCACAGCAAGGAGACGAAGGACGGCAAGCCCCCGCGCCTCGAGATCGTGCTCGCCTCGAACGGCCCGAAGGGGGACAAGGGCGACAAGGGGGATCCGGGGACCACCGGTCCCCAGGGTCCCCAGGGTTTCCAGGGTGCGCAGGGTCCGCAGGGTCCGCAGGGTCCGCAGGGTCCGCAGGGTCCGCAGGGTCCGAAGGGCGACAAAGGCGACAAAGGCGACAAGGGCGACACGGGTCCCGCCGGCCCCGGCCTGACGACCAAGATGTTCTTCCACTCCGGGCCGGGGAAGGCGCCGCCCTTCTCCGGTGTCGACTTCATGGCGTCCCCGGTCCACGTCGTGGTGCCGAGCAACCAGAGCCGAATCCACGTCACGTCGACCATCACGACCGGCACCACGTTGGCGGCTGCGCTCAGCCTGGATCTCTGGATCTGCTACCGGCCGCTCGGCTCGACGGCGGCGCCGACCAAGGTCGCCTCCGGCCACACGAGCCTGAACGTCCCCATGTACACCGTCCTTCCCATGACCTCCTCCGCCGTCGTCACCAACCTCGCCCCGGGCACCTACGAGTTCGGGTTGGGCGGCAGCTCGTCGTTCGCCTCCTTCTGGGATCGGAACGGCGCCTCGGCGACGTCGGCGATCGTCTTCGAGTAGGCCCGCTCGGACCGTGCTACGCTGACCCGAGATCCCAGCGCCCCGCGCCGCGCGAGCTCCGCCGGCCGGGGCGCGCTTCCATGCGGGGCGTCGATGCCGGGCGACGAGATCCTCTTCGAGATCGAGCCGCTCTGCGAGGCGTTCGAGGCGGCGTGGATGCGGGGCGAGCCCCCCGAGATCGCCGACTTCCTCGAGGCGCGCGACGAGGAGACGACGCGGGTCCTGTTCGAGGAGCTGCTCGCCCTCGACCTCGAGTACCGCGCCCGTCGGGGCCTGCCGCGCGCCGCCGCCGAGTACGTCGCCCGGTACCCCCGCTTCCGTGCCCTGGTCGCGGCGCGCGTCCGCCGCGAGCCGGCCGCATCGCAGGGTCGCCTCGCCGACTACCTGGTCCGGGAGGAGATCGGACGCGGCGGGATGGGCGTGGTCTACCGCGCCGACCAGATCTCCCTGGATCGCACCGTCGCCCTCAAGCTCCTTCCGCGCCACGCGGTCTCCTCCCCCGCGGCGGTCGAGCGGTTCCAGCGGGAGTCGCAGGCGGCGGCACGGCTCCACCACGGGAACATCGTCCCGATCTTCGAGTCCGGCGAGACGGACGGCACCTTCTTCTTCGCCATGCAACTCATCGAGGGCGAGTCCCTCGACAAGGTCCGCCGCCGACTCGCCGACGGCTCGGGCGCGGCGCCCCCCGCGGCCCCGCGCTCGGGCTCCGGCACCGGATCGAACCTGCGGTGGGCCGTCCACCCGCGGTTCGAGGACGACGCCGAGCGCCGTCCCGATCGCTTCGTCCGATCCGTCGCACGCATCGGCCTGCAGGTCTCCGAGGCGCTCGCGCACGCGCACGCGCGCGGCATCGTGCATCGCGACGTGAAGCCCGCCAACCTGATCCTCGACCGCGACGGCGTGGTCTGGGTCACGGACTTCGGCCTCGCGCGCCTGGAGACCTCGGAGCTGACGACGTCCGGCGAGTTCGTCGGCACGCTCCGCTACATGTCCCCCGAGCGGCTGCGCGGGCACGGGGACGAGCGGGGCGACATCTACGGACTCGGCGCGACGCTGTACGAGATCGTCACGCGGCGGGCGTTGTTCGACGGCGGCGATCACGTGCAGCTGATCGACCACATCGAACTCGTCGATCCGAAGCCGCCGCGGGCGATCGATCCGCGCCTCCCCCGCGACTTCGAGACGATCCTCCTGAAGGCGCTCGCCAAGGACATCGGCGCCCGATACGAGTCCGCCGGTGCGCTCGCGAACGACCTGCGACGGTTCCTGGAGGGGCGCCCGATCCTCGCGCGGCGCGCCTCACCGCTCGAGTCGCTCGTCCGTCTCGCGCGCCGCCACCGCGCGCTGACCACCGCCCTCGGCGCGGTCCTCCATCTCCTCGTCGTGGTCGCGGTCGGAGCCGCCGTCGCCGCGTCGCGCTTCGCGGGCATGGCCGAGACCGAGCGTGGACTTCGCGAGGTCGCGGACCAGCGAATGCGCACGGCGACCGAGACGCTCTACGTCGCACAGATGAACCTGGCCGGCCAGGCCGCGACGACGAGCGGGGGGTTCGAGGCCGTCCGACGCCTCGTCGATCCGTGGCGGTCGCCGACGGGCGACCTCGACCCGCGCGGTTGGGAGTGGCGGCTGCTCGACACGCTCGTCCGAGAGCGGGGGCGCGTCCTCCCCGTCGGCGGCGTCGCCCTCTCCGTCGACTGGCATCCGACGCTCCCCCGACTCGCCGTGGGAGGGGTCGGGTGCGCCGTCCACGACGCGCGAACGTTCGAGCGGACTCGTGAGCTCCTCCCCCCGACGACGCTCGTGCGAGGCGTCCGGTTCTCGCCGGACGGGGAGCGCGTGGCCGCGACGAGCCCGGCCGGAGTCCACGTCTGGTCCCTCGACGGGGCCGAGGAGTCCCGCTACCCGGTCCGCGGAGACCAGGGCGGGAGCCTCGCCTGGTCGCCGGACGGGCGGCGGATCGCGGCCCAGCTCAGCTCCTCCCGCGAGATCGTCCTGCTCGACGCCGGCGACGGGACGGTCCTCGCCTCGACCCGTGACCGGCTCGTCGACGACGCGGCCATGCTGTCGTTCGATCGAGCCGGCCGCCGACTCGCCGCCGGAATGGAGGGCGGGAGGCTCGGCATCTTCGACGCCGAGACGCTCGAGACCATTCGGGTCCTGGAGGGGCACGAGTGGACGCTCTACGCGACGGCGTTCTCCCCCGACGGCCGGCTGGCCAGCGGCGGCTTCGACGGAGTGGTCCGCATCTGGGACCCGGTTCGGGGCACGCTGCTGTCCGAGCTCCGCGGGCACGAGCAGCGCGTGATGTCCGTGTCGTGGAGGCCGGACGGTCTCCTCGCCTCGACGAGCTGGGACTACAGCGTGCGCATCTGGGATCCGACTTCGGGCGTCGAGCTCGTTCGCCTCCGCGGCCCGGGGCACTGGGTGACCGACGCCTCCTGGAGCCCGGACGGACGACAGCTCACCGCCAGCTCCGAGGACGGAACGGTGACCACCTGGCCGGTTCGGACGAACGCGATCCAGACGATCCGGGACATGGAGACGGTCACGCCCGTGCGAGACTCGAGCATGCAGTGGATCGACGGCGACGTCCTGCTGCTCGGGAACGACGGGGACCACGCGCTCGAGGTCCCGGCGCGCTCCGCCTCCCTCCCCCGGAGGTTGGCCCGCGTGGACGTGATCGGCGGCCTCGTCACCGCCTCTCCGGACGGTCGGTGGCTCGCGAGCGTCACGGGGACCGACGTCGAGGTCCGCGCGCGCGAGACGCTCGAGCGGGTCCGGCGGGTCCCCCTCGTCCATCGTCTGTCCGCGGACGAACTCCGGTGGCATCCCCGTGATCCGGTCGTGGCGTGGACCGAGGGAGAGCGCTGGGTCGCGGCGTCCGTCGACCCGTCGGAACCTCTGGTCGTGCTTGCCCGGACAGACCGATCGATCACCGGCTTCGACTGGTCACCGAGCGGCGCCCGGATCGCAATGGTCGAGGCCAACGAGGTCCGGTTCCTCGGCTGGCCCCGTGTGCGCGACGGAGGCCCGGTCGCGCGACACCCGTCCAGCGTCACGGACAACGACGGGAGTCCGGACGGATCGCGCGTCGTCGCGGCGAACCGGGGCGGCGCCACCCTGCTCGACGCCCGGACGGCGACCGCTTCGATCGAGCTCGAGGGGCACACGAACCACGTGATCGCCGTCGCCTGGCACCCTTCAGGGTCTCGCATCGCCACCGCCGCGAGGGATCGGACGGTCCGCCTCTTCGACCCGGCGACGGGGGCCTCGCTGCTCACCCTGGCCACCGGCGCCTCCTTCCACCGCCTCGAGTTCTCCCCGGACGGCCGCGCCCTCGCCGGACTGACCGAGCACGCGGTCCTGCACCTGTGGGACTCCGGCGCGGCCGACGATGCGGACGACTGAGGCGGACCTCGGTCGACGGCGGGCGGCCCGGCCGGCCGGGCCGGGCCGGTGAATCACGACGTGGAGGTGACCGCGCCGCTGTCCCGGGGACCGCCCGCGACCGGCCTCAGTCCCCGTAGACCGTCACCTCCATCGTCCCGAACCCGAGGATGTTCCGGACGTGCGTGTCGACGTGGTGGATCGACTCGATCCCCCCCTTCCGCGCGATGTTGTCGATGCTCGCGTCCCCCGCGGCGAAGATGCCGAAGAACGACGTCGCCTCCCCGGTCGCCGACTTCGACGGCGCCCCGTTCCCCGTCACGTGGGACGGGAACTTCACGTCGGTGTAGACCACGCCGATCGCCGGCGAGTAGACCGACAGGCAGCCGGTCGAGAACGGCAGCGCGGCGAGGAGGGCGAGGGAGGCGAGCTTCGACTTCATGGGACTCTCCGGTTCTTCGGTTGGATCGAAGCGGCATCGTAGCGGGGGGAGAGCAGGGGAGAGCAAGGGAGAGCAACGAGAGCAGGGGAGAGGGCGCTGGCGCGGAGAACGGACACGATCGTCGGGCCTCCGGATCAGCCCCATCTCATGGGTCCTCTCCGAATTCCCCCTTCCCCACCATCGGTTGGATCGAAGCGGCATCGTGGCGAGAGGGTGTGAGGACGGCGGCGCCGACCCGGCACGCCCTTCTCACCCGCGCGCAGTCAACGCCGCACGGAGGCTCTCCTTCGCGGGGATCATCGCGCGACGAAGCGCCTCGAAGTGCCACGAGAAGAGCGAGCGGGAGTCGACCCTCGAGTCGGACGGCGGAGGGATCAGATTGAAGCTGAACGCGCCCCCCCGGCCGTAGATCATGGCCGACGATGTGTAGAGCATGATGGTCCGACGTACCTCGGCCGACAGATCGTCCTCCCAGACGATCTCTCCCGTCGTGACGTCACTCAGCGAGAGTCGGACGTCGACTTCGGCCGTCGTCTTCGATATCGGTAGGGGCAGCATCCAGAGCAGCACTCCGACCATTCCGAGGCAGTAGGACGACCACGCGGCGCGCAGCTCGGTACCGCGAATCGTGCCGCTCAACACGTAGTCGTGGTCGCCTGGGGACGCACGTTCGGCGAAGTCGACGCGCTCGAAGACCTTGCTCGCCTTCAGGTCCGCGGCGATCGCCCGGGCGAAGCTGCTCGGGTACGTGTACTGCTCGAAAGGTGGCGCCACGTTCTGATCGGCGACCAGCGTCATGCCACTGCCGTGCTGCGCGATCGAGTCGCTCTGGATCTTCACGCTCTCCTCGAGACGCTCGAAGCGAAGCGTGACCCACGGGATGAACGGCACGTACGTGAGGAAGATGCGCCCCGTCTGGTCGTAGTCACGAGGCTCTCGTTCGTCGTTCAACGGAACGACGACGACACTCTTCGCGAACGAGGGCGCTCCGACTTCCGGATCGACCTCGTACCCCGTGCTGAACGTCGGCGTGAGCTGACAAGCCGGCGACAGCGCGAGCGGCGCGAGGAGAACTGCGAGACGAACGAAACGGACCAAGCGACGAGAAGGCATGGACCCCACCCTCTTCCCACTGTCGACCACTGAACCGGCCGGAGGACACGAGTCCCGGACGATAGCAGACCCTTCGAACCCCCACGAACTTCGCTGGCGTCGACATCGCCGTCGAGCCTCGAGAAGTGGACATACCGTGCCAGGCTCGATTCGTCCGCACCGATCACGTCGGT
>JBICIB010000595.1:0-3171 GCA_043101415.1 Planctomycetota bacterium JB042
GTCCCGTCGGGAGCGACGACCACCTTGTATCGAGCGCCGCCGCGCGACTTCTTCACGTGGTACTCGGTCCCGGACCCGTGCTCGATCACCTCGACGCTGACGAAGTCGCCCCCGACGACCGCCTCGTCCGCCGCGCGGAGCACCGCCGGGGGCGCCTCGGCCCGCGGGATCTCGCGCTCCGACTCGATCACGTTCCCCTTCTCGTCGACGACGAACTCCTTCGCGACGCCGGCGTCGTCGATCTTCACCTCCCACGCCGGCGACGTCAGGGTGAACTCGCGCTCGGCGCCGGTGATCGTCCCCCCCGGAGCCATCGCCATCGCCGCGTCGCGGACCGCCGCCGGCAGGTCGGCCGGGTCGATGTCCGCCTCCATCTCCCGGATCGAGCCGTCGCGGTCGACCTCGATCTCGATGACGCCGCCGGGCTCCGCCATGTCGTACAGCTCCACGATCTCCGGCGAGATCCTCCCGAGGCCGCAGCCTCCGAGCGTCCCCAGGATCCCCAGCGTCCCCAGGCAGACGGCGATTCCGCCGGCGGTCCGAACACGAAGCATGGCACTCCTCCCTTCGTTCGAGTCGAGTCGATGGAGCGGAACGCGATCGATCGGCACACAAAGGACGTGCCACCGGTTGCGTCCCGCGTCGAGACAACGAGGATCGAGGCGATGATCCACCTGAACCACGCCGGCACCTCGTGGCCGAAGCCGAAGGAGGTCCTCGCCGCCGCCACGGCGACCCTCGAGTCCCCTCCGGGCATCGCGGGGGACATCCTAGGAGCCGGCGCGCGGGCCGTCGCCCGGCTTCTCGACGTCTCGGGAGAGGCCGGCGAGGCGAGGGTGTCGCTCACGACGGGTTGCACATCAGCGCTGTCGCTGGCCCTTCCGCTCCTCCCGTGGGCGCGCGGGGACGCGGTGATCACGAGCGGCCTCGAGCACCACGCGCTGGCCGGGCCGATCGAGACCCTGACCCGGATCGCCGGGATCGAGTGGGACGCGGTCGCACCGGGCGGCGGCGCGGCGATCGACCTCGAACGGGTCGAGGCGCGGCTGCGGAAGGGGGGCGTTCGTCTCGTGGCGGCGACGTTCGCGTCGAACGTCACCGGCGAGATCCTTCCGATCGCCGAGCTCGCGCACCTCGCCCACGAGCACGGCGCGCTCTTCCTCCTCGACGCGGCGCAGGCGGCCGGGAACGTCCCGCTCCGGGTCCCCGCCCTCGGCGCCGACCTCGTGGTCCTCGCCGGACACAAGGGGCCGCTCGCGCCGCCCGGCGTCGGCGCGCTCTGGATCGCTCCGCACGTCGAGATGCGCGCGCCCGCGGCGACCTGCGCCCTCCCGACCTCCGACGCGGCCCCGGTCTGCCGCCCCGCCCCCGGCTTCTGCGACGTCGGCTCGGCGAACCTCCCGGCCGTCGCGGGCCTGACCGCGGGGATCGAGCACCTCCTCGGCCGCGGCCTCGACGCCGTGCGCGCGCACGGGCTCGCGCGCACGGAGCGGCTGCTCGCCGGCCTCGCACGGATCGAGGGCGTCACGGTCGGCGGACCGCCCGACGCGGCGGCGCGTCTCGCGGTCGTCTCGGTGACGCTCGCCGGGGAGACGCCGGCCGCCGCGGAGCGCCGCCTCCTCGAGGAGCACGGCGTGGTCGCCCGGGCCGGCCACCACTGCGCGCCGCTCGCGCACGAGACGCTCGGCACGACGGCGGAGGGGACGCTCCGGTTCAGCTTCGGACCGGACTCGACCGACGCCGACGTCGACGCCGTCCTCGTCGCGCTCGACCGGCACGGCTGAACGACGCGAGGCGACCGCCGCCGCTCAGCCCTGCGGTCCGGTCGCGAGGAGCTCGTCGAGCGCCGCCTCGAGCTCGGCGAGCGCCGCCGCCTGGACTCCGGTGAGGCCGATGCCGCCCGACAGGATGTCGTTCGCCTCGAGCGGGTCGATCGCGAGCGCGTAGAGCGCCTGCTTCGTCACGTCCCCCGTCTTCTTCTGCAGCACGTGCCGGTGGAGCTTGTAGCCGGCCGCGTTTCGCACGGTCCGGTGCGTGACCGGGACGTCGAAGAAGCGCATCCGGACGACGTTCGAGAGGTCCCACCCGAGCGGCAGGCCGGCCGACGCGACCGCCGCCTGACAGTGCATCACCGGACCGCCGACGGTCTTCGTGCCGCCGGGGACCACGATCGACAGCTCTCCCTTGGCGTCGGTCGGCGCCGGGACCACGGCGAAGTACGGGGCGGGGAGGATCGTCCCGCCGGCGAGCGCGACCGGCTCGAGCTTGGCCGTCGCGAGGAGGAAGCCCGCGCTCGAGGGCGGGGCGTCGATCAGCCGGAGCGCGGCGACGTTTCCGGGGAAGAGCGCCTCCCCGCAGACCGAGAGCTTCGAGTCCCCCGGCCCCGCGAGGCCGACGTCCTCCTGGCAGAGGAACGACGGGGGCGGGAGCCCGCCGTCGAGGTTCGGGAAGAACCGCTCGCTGAAGACGTGGGTCCTCTGCGACGGCGCGGTCGGGTCCGCGAGGGACGGAAGGATCGATCGCCCGTCGAAGAGGACGTCCGGGTAGGTCGTCCCGAGCGGCACGCCCGCGACGTCGGCGACCGTCGCGAACAGGTCGACCGCGTGCACGAACGCCTCCGCCTCGCTCCCCGGCGACGCGACGTGCGGACCGGTGACGATCATCGGGACGCGGATCCCCCCCTCGAACAGCGTCCCCTTCGCGTTGCCGGGCCCGAGCGGCGGGACGGCGACCGGCGCCGGCGTCCCGTTGTCGCCGAGGAAGACGACGGTCGTCCGCTGGCGGACGTCCGGGGGGATCGACGCGAGCAGGCGGCCGAGCTCGGCGTCCATCGCCTCGATCATCGCCTTGTAGTAGGGACGAGGCGCCTCGGACGCCGGCGGCGCGGCGGTCAGGTCCTCGGTGCAGAGCTCCGGCGGCGGCGCCTCCCACGGATGGTGCGCGGCGTGGAACGAGACCTGGCAGAGCCACGGCTCCGCCGCGGCCGCGATCCACTCCACCGCGTCGTCCACGGTGTCCGTCGTGGCGTACGTCGTGCTCATGGTCACCGTCCCGTCGACGACCTTCTGCCAGTCGTAGTAGCCGTTCGAGGCCCGCGCCGAGAGGTTGTCGATCGCCCCCGCGTAGTGCCCCCACCCCGCGTCGTTCGGGGCGGTGACGCCGAACGCGTCG
>JBICIB010000596.1:0-4310 GCA_043101415.1 Planctomycetota bacterium JB042
ACCGACGCGTCGTCTCCTCGAGCGCCCCCTCCGGCATGTGGCCGGGCGCGATCGCGATCCGCGCGTTGGGTACGAGGTCGCCGAGGTAGACCGCGAGCCGGTCGAGCGCGGCGACCCGGTTGTGGACGAAGAAGACCTGGCCGCCGCGACCGAGCTCGTGCCGGATCGAGCGCCGGATCAGCTCGTCGTCGAACCGCCGGATCTCCGTCTTGACCGGCCGCCGTCCGGGCGGCGGCGTGTCGAGCGAGGAGATGTCGCGCAGGCCGACCAGCGCCATGTGGAGCGTGCGCGGGATCGGGGTCGCGGTGAGCGTCAGGACGTCGACGGCGCGTCGGAGCCGCTTCAGCGCCTCCTTCGCCTTCACCCCGAACCGCTGCTCCTCGTCGACCACGACGAGGCCGAGCTCCTTGAACCGGACGTCCTTCGAGAGGAGGCGGTGCGTGCCGATCACGATGTCGACCTTCCCCTCGACCAGCCCTTCGACCACCTCGCGCTGGTGCTTGCGGGTCCGGAACCGCGAGAGCGCCTCGACCCGGACCGGGTACGGCGCGAGACGTTCCTGGAAGGTGCGCACGTGCTGCTCCGCGAGGAGCGTCGTCGGGACGAGCACCGCCGCCTGCCGTCCGCCACAGACGACCCGGAACGCCGCGCGCACCGCCAGCTCGGTCTTGCCGAACCCGACGTCGCCGCAGAGGAGTCGGTCCATCGGGCGCGGTCCGCCGAGGTCGGCGTGGATCGCCTTCATCGCGCCGCGCTGGTCCGGCGTGTCCTCGTACGGGAACGACGCCTCGAAGTCGTCGATCAGCGGATCGTCCATCGGGTGCGGCGGGCCGACGCGGACCTCCCGCGCCGCCTGCACCTCGAGCAGCTCGTGCGCGATCTCCTCGAGCGCCTTCTTCACCTTGGCGCGCTTGTTCGACCACGACTTCCCGCCGATCCGGTCGAGCTTCGGCGGCGCGCCCCCCGCGCCGACGTACCGCTGCACGAGGTCGATCTTGGAGGTCGGGAGGTAGAAGGTCGTCCCGCCGTCGAACGCGAGGACGAGGAACTCCTCCTCCCCGAGGTCCCGCTTCATGCGGGTCGTCCCCTCGTACCGGGCGATCCCGTGGGTGACGTGGACCACGTGGTCGCCGGGCGTCAGCTCGAGGAGGTTCTGGATCGCCTTGGCCGGGATCGCCGGTCGGCGCGGCCGGGGGCGGACGAGGCGCGGCTTCCCGAGCAGCTCGAGGTGGTTCAGATAGGCGACGCCCGCGTCGACGAGCTGGAACCCCGTGCGGAGCCGCCCCTTTCGGAGGGTCAGGCCGGCGTCGAAGAGCCCCTGGTCGCGGAGGACCTTGCCGATCCGGCGGACCTCTCCGTCGCTCTCCGCGAACACGACGACCCGCGACGCGTTCCTCCGGAGCGTCGACAGCGAGCGGTCGAGCTCGTCGACCCCGCCGCCGAGTCCCTGGACGGAGAGGGTGCGCACGTTCCCGGACGTCGGTCCGTCGTCGACGGTGTCGCCGACGAGGTCGAGCCCCGGGGCCTGCTCGAGCCAGGCGCGGGCCCGACGGACGATCGGTCGTTCGACCTCGAGGGCGACCGACACCTCCTCGAGTCGCTCCCGGATCCGCCGCGGCTCGAGCCGGACGACGAGCGCCGACTCGTCGACGTGGTCGAACAGGAGCGAGCGCGCCTCCGCGCGGCGGAGCTCGGCCGGCGTGACCAGCGGGATCGCGACCTCCTCCCGCGGGCCGGTCGAGCGCTGCGACTCGAGGTCGAACGTCCGGATCGATTCGATCGCGTCGTCGAACAGCTCGACCCGGACCGGCTCGTGCTCGCCGAGCGGGTAGAGGTCGACGATGTCGCCGCGGACCGACAGCTCGGCCGGCGCGCCGACCATCGGGACCGGCGTGTACCCGGCGTCGGCCAGGAGCGCCCGCAGCCGGGGGAGGTCGACCTCCTCGCCGACGCGGAGGACGAGCCGCCGGTCGGAGACGTCGTCCCGGGTCGGCAGCGGCTCGAGCAGCACGGGGGCGGCGACGAGGGCGACCGTCCGCCGGCCGAGGTGTCCGATCCGCCGGAGGTGCGTCAGCCGTTCGGAGAGGTCGGCCCGCGCGTCCGGCGCGCTCAGGTCGTCCCCCTCCTGAGGCCGGAGGAGGAGGGTGCCGGTCTTCGGAGCGAGCGTCCGGACGTCGTCCTCGACCCCCTCGGCGTCGAGGAGTCCGGCCGTCACCGCGACGACCGGCCGCTCGCGCGCCAGGTGCGCGAGCACGAGCGCCCGCGCCGAGCCGTACAGCCCGCCGACCGTCGCCCGCTCCGCCGCGGCGAGCCGCGACGCCACCGCGAGCGAGTCGTCGAGCGGGTCAGGCGTCCGCTTCGCCCGCGTCCGTCTCGTCATCGCTCTTCTTCAGGGCCCGGATCGCCTCTCGGGCGGCGCGCTGCTCCGCCTGCTTCTTGGTCGATCCCTTCCCGGACGGGAACGTCCGCTCCCCGACGACCGCCTCGACGACGAACTCCTTCCGGTGGTCCGGCCCGACCGTGTCGACGAGTCGGTACGCGGGTGTCGTCCCGTACCGCTTCTGGATCGTCCGCTGCAGCACCGCCTTGTGGTTCTTCTCCTCGCGCCGGCGGGTCAGGCCGTCGAGGAGCGGCTCGAACTGCTGGAGCACGAAGGCGCGCGCCGGCTCGAACCCGGCGTCGAGGTAGACCGCGCCGATCAGCGCCTCGACCGCGTTGGCGATCAGGGAGCTCGGGATGGCGCCGCGCTTCCGGATCCCCTTCCCGACGCGCAGGTGGTCCTTCAGCTCGAGCGCCCGGGCGACGCGGGACAGCCCCAGCCGCGAGACGACGAGCGACTTCAGCCGCGTCAGCTCGCCCTCCGCCTCGTCGGGGAACGCGCAGAAGAGGTGCTCGGCGATCGCCAGCCCGAGGACCGAGTCGCCGAGGTACTCGAGCCGCTCGTTCGACTCGGTCCAGGGATCGCGCAGCGAGGAGTGGGTGAGCGCGAGCTCGAGGAGCGCGCGGTCCACGAACCGGTGTCCCATCGCCGTCTCGAGGGCGGCGAGCTTGCGCGCTCGCTCCTGCTTCAGGGCCGCGTCCGTCACACGCGCTCCGACGGGTCGAACAGCTTCCGATAGTCCATCTCGGCGAACCGGTCGGTCATCCCGGCGATGTAGTCGCAGACGGTCCGGTGGACGCCGTGTCGATCGGCGAGTCGCTGGAACTCCGGGGGCAGGAGCTCCGGCCGCGCGACGTACGCGTCGAACAGCGACCCGAGGAGCCGCTTCGCCTTGTCCATCATCCGCACGACGCGGTAGTGCCGGTAGAAGTTGTCGAAGAGGTAGTCCTGCAGTTCGTCCTGCTGCGCCGCCATCCGCTCCGAGAAACCGATCAGCCCGCCGGCGCCGCGCGCGTCGTCCGCCGTCGCGGGGGCGGCGGCGGCGATCCGCCGGTGCGAGCTCTCGACGAGGTCGCGGATCGACCCCTTCACCACCGCGTCGATCGTGCGGAAGACGAGGCCGCGGCCGGTCAGCCCCGGGAACTCGCGTTCGGCGTTCTCGCGGCTGGCTCCGACGAGGGCCACGTGCCGGCAGAGATGCTCGAAGTCGAGGAGGCCGGAGCGGATCCCGTCGTCGAGGTCGTGGTGGTTGTAGGCCGTCGAGTCGGCGATGTCGACGAGCTGCGTCTCGAGCGCGGGCGGACGCGGGGGGGAGAACTCCTCGGTCTCCGCGTCCGGCCCCGTCGGTCCGTGCTTCAGGATCGCCTCCCGCAGCTCGAACGAGAGGTTCAAACCGGGGAAGGCGGGGTACCGCCGCTCGAGCGTGTCGACGATCCGGAGCCCCTGGACGTTGTGCTCGAACCCCCCGTGCCCGTCCATGCGTCCGTGCAGCACCTCGCCTCCGGCGTGACCGAACGGCGGGTGGCCGAGGTCGTGCGCCAGGGAGAGCGCCTCGACGAACGCCTCGTTCAACCCGAGCGCGGAGGCGACCGAGCGCGCGATCTGGGAGACCTCGATCGAGTGGGTGAGGCGGGTCCGGTAGTAGTCCCCTTCGTGGTAGACGAAGACCTGCGTCTTGTACTCGAGGCGCCGGAACGCCGTGCAGTGGATGACGCGGTCCCGGTCCCGCTGGTACGCCGGCCGGTACGGGTCGACCGGCTCTTCGTGGCGCCGCCCGCGCGAGTCGCCGGAGAAGAGGGCGTACGGACGAAGCGTGGCGCGCTCGCGCTGTTCGATCTGCTCGCGGGTGATCATCGGGGGGATCGTAGCAGGCGGGAGGGAGGGGCTGGAGGCTGGGGACCGGGGGCGGGGGGAGATCGGAAGAGCACAC
>JBICIB010000597.1:0-3053 GCA_043101415.1 Planctomycetota bacterium JB042
GCCGACCGACGCCCCGCGCGCACCGGTCGCGCCCGGCCCTATCGTGACGTCGCCGCCGATCGACGCGACATCGGCGACGCTCGCGCGAGGGTCGACGCCGCGCGGGAGCGACTCGTCGACTCGGAACGAGGGGACGAGCCGCTCCATCGCCGCCGCCGGATCCTCGACCCGGATCCGCGGCCGGTCGAACTCGATCGGGAACTCGTCGCCGACGAGCAGCGCCGACGCGCGCGTCGTCTCGACGAAGCGGAGGAACTCCGGCCCCGCCACGAAGGAGAGGTCTCCGGCGCGCGCGTCCTTCAGCCCGGCGAGTCCGGTGATCCGGACGGAGCCGTCTCCGACGACGGTCCCGCCGACCTCACCCGCCAACGCTTCGACCGTCCGCTCCAACCGCCGCCCCCGCCCGCCAGAACCTCGTAAATACCGCACCGACAGATACTAGCGCGGTGCGTCGAGAATCCTAATCACCTCCGGGGTGATGTCAAGCGAGGCGTCGTGCCAGAGGACGTCGCGCAGGAAGATCTCGGACGAGACCCCCTTCTCGTCCTGCGCGGCCAGCTCGTGGGGACGGAGCTGGAGCGCCGCGCGGGCGCCGTGCCTCGACGCCACCTCGCCGATCGCCTCGCGAGCGCGGTCGTACGCCCGGCGCTGCGCCTCGACGATCCGGCGCACACGGACCGACTCGAGGAACTGGAACTCCTGCTGGAAACCGAGCTTCGCGAACTCGATCTCGTTCCGGAGCTTGCGGTACGGCTCGGACCCCGGCTCGTACAGCTCGAGCTCGGCCTCCTTCGCCTCGATCGCGTCGTTCTTCACCCCGAGGTTCGTCCGCTTCTGCTCCTCGATCCAGCGCCGGATCCCCTCCCGTTCGTCGACGAACGGCCGGGCGTCCTGGAGGACGCGCGCGAGGTCGACGACGACGATCGGGCCCGAGGCGAGCGGCGCGGCCGGCCGGCCGGAGGCCTGGATCCCCAGCGAGGCGAGCGCGGCGACGGCGATCACGGCGGCGGCGAGACGGAGGGAGTCGGTCATGGGAAACCTCTCGGGGACGCGGACGAGGAGCCGGGACGCCGTCAGAACCGCGTCGAGACTCGGATGCTCAGGAGCTCGGTGTCGTCGTCGCTCTCCGAGAGGAGCGGCAGCCCGAGGTCGACGGCGACGGGGACCGGCCCGAGGAACGGAAGCGCCACCCGGACGCCGGTGCCGATCGCCATCCGCGGCCGCGTGAACGCGTCGCCGAACGACTCCTCCACGGCCCCGACGTCGAGGAAGACGACGCCCCGCAGGCGCTCGATCTCCTCGTCGACGTACGGATCGTAGGTCGAGTAGAGCGGGAACCGGTACTCCGCGGTCCCCGACCAGGCGAACTCGCCGCCGGTGTGGACCGACGCCTTCTTCGGACCGATCCCGCGGTACTCGAAGCCGCGCAAGGGGAAGTCCCCGGTCACGCCGCCCCCCTGGTGCCGCTCGAAGAACGGCAGGTCGTCGCCGAATCCGGTCGCGGCGCCGAACGCCCCGCGCAGCGCGAGGACGCCGGTCCGGCCCGCGTCGTCCTCGTGGAGCGGGGTCATCCACGCGCCGTCGACCACGCTGCGGGCGCCGAACGCGTCGAACCCGAGCAGCTCGAGCCGGCCGCCGCCCCCCTTCCCCTCGGTCGGCTCGAGGAGCGAATCGAAGTCGTCGTACCGCGCGAACACGCCGACCGCGGGGACGAAGTTCGTCCCCTCGACGTCCTCGACGTCGTCCGGCGCGTCGTCGTCGTCGACGTCGGAGATGTCGACCAGCTCGAGCCGCCCCAGGACTCCGACCCGCCACCGCTCGTCGAGGCGGTCGGTGAACGTCGTCCCGACGCCGAGGCGGTCCTCCTGGAACTCGTCGAAGAGCTGGATCGTCCGGAGGTACGCCTCGAGCGACCAGGCGAGCGGGAACTCCTCCGGCCCGTTCAGGTACGGCTCGGTGAACGAGACGAGGTAGTTCGACACCTGGTTGCCGGGGAGGACCTGGACGATCAGCTCCTGGCCGCCGCCGTGGAACGCCTCGTTCCGGACCAGCTCGGTGAAGAAGGTGATCGGGTCCCAGGCGGAGGGGGAGTCGCGCCAGTCGAAGTTCCGCTTCTCGAACCGCACGCCGGCGAAGAAGCCGATGTCGGTCATGCCGCCGGCGGTGAAGTAGAACCGGCCGGAGCGCGACTCGTCGACCTCGACGAACAGGTCCTCGAGCGCCGGGTCCTCGGTCGGCCGGAAGCGCGTGCTGACCCGGTTCCTCCCCTGGTCGTCGACGAAGTAGCCGAGCCTTCGGAGCCGCTCGTTCGTCCGCGCCAGTTCGGCGGTCGACGCCACGTCCCCCGGCGCGAGCGTCACCTCGCGGCGGACGACCTCGTCGCGCGTGCCGGTGTTCCCCCGCACCAGGACGTCCCGCACCCGCTTCCGCTCCCCCTCCTCGACCGCGTGCGTGACGAACACGGCGGTCCCGTCCTCCGCGTACTGGACCCGGGTCGTGACGGTCGCGCGGACGAAGCCGCGCGCGCCGAGCCGGTCGAGCACCCGGCGGCGGTCCTTCTCGAGATCGGAGACGCGCAGCGGGTCCCCCGCCGCCATCTCGACCTCGGCCCGGAGCTCGGCGAGCGGCGTCTCCGTCTCTCCCTCCACCCGCACGTCGCCGACCGTGTACCGCGGCCCCGGATCGACGCGCAGCACGACCGTCGCCTCCTCGCGATCCTCGGAGTAGCGGATCTCCTCCAGCGCGACGCGGGCGTCGGTGTACCCCTCGGCCCCGAGCCAGCGCTCCGCCTCGACGAGGTCGCGCTCGAGCACGTCGTGGCGGAGGTACGCCTTCAGGACGAAGAACCGGGTCGGTCGGGTCTGCAGCACGCTCGCCAGCCGCGACGGATCGGGCTCCTCCAGCCCGAGGATCTCGACGTCGGCGACCTCCACCTTCGGGCCCTCGCTCACCTCGAGCACCGCCACGGGCCGGCCGTCCCGATCCACCACCGCCACGGCGACGGCGGCGAAGGCGTGCCCGTCCTCGCGCAGCCTCGCCCCCAGTTCGTCGGC
>JBICIB010000598.1:0-9607 GCA_043101415.1 Planctomycetota bacterium JB042
CAGGGTCAGCACGTTCCAGTCCCGGGCCACGTACGCGCCGGGCGCCGCGTCGGAGCGCGGGGCCACGACCCGTCCGGTGCGCGGGTCGACGAAGGCGCCCGGCCCGGTCTCGGCGTCGACCTCGAGCGTCGGGCCGACGAACGGTTCGGCCGAGGTCCGCTCGCCGCGGACACCCCATCCGAACGCGCCCCGCCGCAGACGGAACTCCAGACGGAGCGTCTCGTCCGCGAGCGCCTCCACTCGGGCGAGGATCCGGTGCAGCGAGGCGGCCGTCGCCTCGTCCGCCGCCGCCGCGTCGAGCACGAGCCGGCCGTCGTCGACGCGCGCATCGAGCGAATGTCCGACCCAGCCGGTCGTCGTCCCGTCGAACAGCGGCCGCCAGCCGCTCCGCCCGAGCTCCTCGAGGCGCAGGTGGCGCCAGCGGACGCGCTTCGGCGAGGGGAGGTCGCCGACGCCGTGCACCTGCAGGCCGACGAACCCCTCGAGCGTCATCGGGTCGACGAGGTCGGCCGCGGGGACGCCGTTCACCCAGGTCCGGATCCGGTCGCCGATCGCCTCGACGCGGAAGGCGTTCCATTCTCCGACCCGGAACGCGCGCCGCGCGGCCTCGTTGGCCGACAGGTCGTTCAGCCAGCCGCGCCGCGCCTCGTCGTAGATCCCGCCCGACCACGCCCGGCCGGACGGGTCGACCTCGACCTGGTAGCCGAAGACGCGCTCCCCCTCGCCCTCGGGCCGGGCGGCGGACCGGATCTGGACCCCGGAGTTCAGGTCCGGGTCGACGTCCACCTCGAACTCGAGCCGGAAGTCTCCGAACGAACGGTCGGTGCAGAGGAAGCTGTTCCGGGAGCGGGGGACCGCCTCGCCGACGATCGCGCCGCCGACGGGCCGGTAGATCGCGGGGCCGCCGCGTCGCGTCCATCCGTCGAGGCTCCGGCCGTCGAACAGGTCGACCGGGCCGTCGGAGAGTCCGAGCGCGACGGCGACCAGCGGGGCGCCGGCGGCGCTCACCGCGCCGCGCTCTCGGAGAGGAGCCAGTCGCAGAGCTTCGCCGGCGCTTCGACGAGGACGTCCGGCGCGGCGGCCTCGAGCGTCGGGCGCGAGAACGGCCCCCAGAGGACGCCGGCCGTGCGGGATCCCGCCGCCCGCCCCGCGGCGATGTCGTGCGGCGAGTCGCCGACGTACACCGCCTCCTCGGGGGCGACGCCGAGGCGCGCGCACGCGGCGAGGACCGGCTCGGGCTCGGGCTTGTGCCGCTCGACGTCGTCCGCGCCGATCAGCACCTCGAAGCGGTCGGCGTCGAGGTCGCAGCGCGCGAGACCGCGCCGCGCCGCCGCGGCGATCTTGCTGGTGACGATGCCGAGGCGCGCGCCGGCGGCGGCGAGGGCGCCGAGCATCGCGGGAACCCCGTCGAACGGGCGCACGAGGCGGTCGTGGTGCTCGAGGTTGTGGGCCCGGTAGGTCCGCGTCATCGCGGCGATCGCGTCCTCGTCCCGCGTGACCTGCAGGAACTGGTACCGGAGCGGCCGCCCGAGCCCGGCCAGCCACTCCGCCTCGTCGAGCGGGCGGCCGACGTGCGTCTCCCAGGTGTGCTCGTACGACCGGCGGATCAGCTCGATCGAGTCGATGAGCGTCCCGTCGAGGTCGAACAGGACGATCACTCGGGGAGTTCCGCCAGCTCGATCGCCGTGATCTCCAGCGTGCGGTCCCCGTGCTCTCCCTTCGCGACGATCCGGTCGCCGACCACGTGGCCGAGGAACGCGAGGGAGAACGGGGCCTTGTACGAGTAGACGTTGTTGTCGAGGTCGACGTCCCACGGGCCGAGGAACGTGTAGGTCAGCGCCTCGCCGGTGTCGACGTCCTTCACCCGGACCGCGGTCCCGACGTTCACCGACTTCACGTCGATCATGTCGATCGGGACGACCGCCGCCTTCTTCAGCTCCTCGCCGATCTCGTTGGCGCGCCGCGAGAGGAAGTCGCGCTGCTCGAGCGCGGCCGTGAACTCGGCGTTCTCGGAGAGGTCGCCGAAGTCGGCGGCCTGCCCGATGGCGGCGGAGTTCTTCACCATGTCCTCGTTGACGATCTGCTCGAACTCCTTCTCGCGCCGCTTCAGGCCGCGGGGGCTGACGTAGATGACGTCGTCCTCCTCCCACAGTTCGCGCGTCCCCATGATCGCGTCGGAGTGGACCTTCATCAGGGCCGACGTCATCTGGTGGCGGATGACCTCGGTGATCCCCTGGTTGTCCTTCACCGCGCCGTGGAGCTGGACCGCGAGCGCCGAGTTCGCCTCCTCGCACACGGTCTTGGCGGTCTTGAAGTTGCTGGCCGAGAGCGCGCTCTTCATCCGGGTCAGGAGCGCCTTCTGCTCCTTCGTGACCTGCGACTTGGCCGAGCGGGCCCAGGAGTCCATCAGCCGGAGCATCGCGAGCGTCACCTTCCCCGCGTCGAGGAACGAGAGCTCCTCGAGCGCGCCCGCGCTCGAGGCCTTCCAGAGCCAGAACACCCCCTCGCCGAACCGGTGCGGCGTGGCGAGGATCGACTGGACGACCTCGACCACGAGGTCGGTCTTGCCGGCGGTCAGGAGCTCGCGCGCCAGGAGGTCGGGGAGCCGGCCCGGCGCGGTCGGCAGGACCTGCGCGTAGACGGCCGGCCACGCCTCCTCGCCGTTCTCCTTCAGCCAGACCAGCGACCGGCGGACCTGGTCCTCGTCGGAGAGGACCTGCGGCGCGGTCCCGAGATCGTCCCGGGCGACCAGCGCCGCCACGTCGATGCCGCCCGGCGCGTCGTCGCCGAGCCGCTCGGCCACGTCGGCGTGCACCGCCGCCGCCAGCAGGGAGACCGGTCCGTCGGCCGTCGCGTCGTTGGCGATCGTCACCAGGAGCTCGGCGCAGTTCGTGAGGAACGCTCGGTCCGCCTCGTGCCCCTGATCGACCGAGGCGAGGTACTCCAGCACGAGCGCGACCTGCTCGAGCGCCGACTCCGCGCGCTCGATCCGGCTCTGCATCTCCTCCTCGTGCGAGATCGGATCGTCGCGCAGGATCAGGATCGGCTCCTTGTCGCCGTACACCTGCACCATGGGGTCGCGCTCGACGAGCCCCTTCGCCTTGTTCCACCAGCGCGAGAACTGGTTCGGCGCGACCACGCCGCGCGCCATCAGCTTCTTCAGCTTCGGCCACTCCAGCCGGCCGTTCGACGCGGCGAGCGCGCAGCGGACGAGGCCGTCGGGGTCGTCCTTCGACATCTGCTTCAGGCGGTCGACGTCGAAGCGGAGGAGGGCGCGGAAGTTGTCGTCGGAGAGGGCGGTCAGCTCGGAGGCCGCGGCCTCGACCGAGAGGACCCGGGGCGACTCGCCGTCGTCGAGGGTGAACCCTTCGGACTCGTCGAAGGAGACCACCCTCTCCGGACCGACCCGCTCGCTGCCGTCGACGAAGCTCCCCGGCGCGAAGTCGATGCACTTCAGCACGCGCTCGCGGTTCGCCTCGCTGTCCTTCTCCTCGACGATCTTCAGGAGCGCCGGGAGGCGGGTCTCCCCCGCCTTGGCGTGGATGCGCGACGCGGCCGACCGCACGGTCGAGTCGATGATGCCGAGCCGGACGGCGGTCTCCGCGAACCGGACGCGCTCGTCGTCGACGTCCTCGTTCGCCATCGCGTCGACCAGGACGCCGAGGAGGGCCGACGCGGTCCCGCCGCGCCCCCCGTCGATCAACCCGAGCGCCGCGCGCCGGTAGTCCTCGAGGTCGCGGTATCCCTGCTCGACCGCGGCCATCCACTTCTCCTCGATCTCGTCGTAGCGTTTCTCGGCGCAGAGGAGGGTGAGAGAAGTGGCGGGAGCGGTAGTCATCGTCGACCTCGAAGCCGGGACCGGGAAAGCCGGACAGTCTATCAGCCGCGCGCCGTCCTGCCTCCCCGACGGCCGGTGTATCTTGGGCTCCCTCGGATCGCCGACAGGAGCCGGAGAACGTGACGATTTCCCGAATCGAGCCGGACCCGCGCGCGACGCCCGCCCCGGAGGGGGGGTGACGTGCGTTCCTCGATCGCCGTCCGGACGCGCGGACGGGGCCTTCACGAGGTGACGTCCGAGGTCCGTGCCGCCGTGCGGGACACGGGGGTCGAGGAGGGGATCTGCGTCGTGTTCCTCCGGCACACGAGCGCGAGCCTCGTCGTCGCCGAGAACGCCGACCCGTCGGCGCGGCGCGACCTGGAACGGTTCTTCGACCGCATCGCGCCCGACGGCGACCCTTCGTACGAGCACGACGCGGAGGGACCGGACGACATGCCGGCCCACATCCGCGCCGCCCTGACCCGGACCTCGGAGTCGTTCGTCGTCGCCGGCGCCGACCTCGTCCTCGGCACGTGGCAGGGGATCTTCCTGTTCGAGCACCGTCACGCCCCGCACCGCCGGACCCTCGACCTGATGGTCGTCTCCGCCTGAGCTGGTCGCGTGCGAATGTCGCGGCGGACGACGGCGCTGCTCTTGGCGCCGCTGATCGGGCTCCTCGCGGCCGAGGTCCTCGTCCGGGTCTTCGCGGCCGCCGAGGTCGACGTCGCGAGGCTCCGGGCGGAGCGCGTCCCGGGGTACCTCGCTCCGTTCACGCGCTACTCCGACGACCCGGCGCTCTACTACGAGCTCCGCCCGCACCTCGACGAGGACTGGGGGGGCGTCCGGCTCCGGACCGACGCGGACGGCCTGCGGATCCCGACCCCGGGCGCGCCCCCTCCGCGCGCCGGCGCGGTGCGGCTCGCCGTCGTCGGCGCCTCGGTGACGTTCGGTCACCGCGTCGCGTACGAGGACGCGTATCCGCACCGTCTGGCGCGCCGGCTCGAGGCGGTCTGGGGCGTCCCCGTCGACCTGCGCGTCTTCGCCGTCCCCGGCTACTGCGCCGAGCAGAAGGCGCGGCTGTTCGAGGTCGCGGTCCTCCCCTGGCGGCCCGACCTCGTGCTCTGGGACGTCCACCATCGCGACCCGTTCCCGATCCTCTCGCCCGACGCGCCGATCGGGATGGAACCCGAGGTCGGAGACAACCCGCTGCGGTCGGCGCTCTGGAAGCTCGTGGCACGCCGCCGGCACCGGGCGCGGATCGAGGAGCGGGCGCTCGGCCGCCGGGAGGAGCACGAGTGGCTCGGCCCGTTCCTCGTCGCCGGTCCGCTGGTCGAGCGGCAGTTCTCGATCCTCGCCCGCGTCGGGACGCAGGCGCGCGAGGCGGGCGTCCCGGTCCACGCGTTCGTGTTCGAGGCGCTCGCCCTCGCCGGCCCGGCCGGGGAGGAGCACGAGCGGCGCCTGCACGCCGACCTCCTCCCGCGGCTCGGGCGGCTCGGATTCGAGGTCCTCGACGTCTGGCCCGAGCTGCAGCGCGAGATGGATTCGCGTGGCTGGACGGACCAGCGGGAGTGGTGGCGGTCGCGCGACCCGCTCGACGTCCACCCGAACGTCGAGGGGCACGCGTGGTGGGCGGAGACGCTGGCGCGGGGTCTGGCCGGCGCGCGCCCGCGCTGACCCGTTCGGCGCGTCGGGAACCCCGCGTCGGCGCACCGCGTTCCCGCCTCCGTGAACCCGTGGGAACCCGGAGGTCCGCCATGTCGCCGTCCCGTCCTCGCCCCCTCGCGTCCGCCCTGCTCCTCGCCGTCGTGGCGACCGGCTGCACCGTCGTCGACGTCCGGAACGACAGCCGTCGGGTCGGCGTCCGGTCGGACGGCCTGATCGACGGCTTCGCCACCGTCGGATGGGCGAAGGACCCGTCGTTCCTCCGGGCGGAACTGTTCGACGGCCGGAGCGACGGGGCGCTGGCGCTCGTCGACCTCTGGTACCTGGCGCGCGTCGAGCTCGGCCTCGCCGGAGCGTCCGTCGGGGTGGGGCCGTTCGACGTGGGGGTCGGGTCGCTCTTCTACGAGCCGCGCTCGCCGGCGGGGACGGCCGTCGACGACCGCGGCCGGGACGACGACTTCGACTGCGACTGCGAGCCGATCGAGGCGCTCGAACCCCTCGAACCGCTCGCGCCGCCGGGCGACTGAGCCTCGGGCGAGGCGGTTCCCGCTCCAGATCGGGCCCCCGGCGGCCGAGGAAGGGGAATCGGCGCCATCCCGGGCCGGCTGCGGTATCCTGTCCGGCGGACGACCGTCCCCCGGAGAGGTCGATCGGATGAACCGGATGAAGCTCCTCGTCGGCACGAGCGGATTCAGCTACGACGAGTGGAAGGGGTCGTTCTACCCCGCCGAGCTCCCGAAGAAGGAGATGCTCGCCGCGTACGCCGCTCGTCTCCCCTCGGTCGAGCTGAACAACACCTTCTATCGCATGCCGCGGGCGTCGGTCGTCGACGCGTGGCTCGCGCAGGTCGAGCCGTTCTCCGAGTTCCGCTTCGTCGTCAAGGCGTCGCGAAGGATCACGCACTTCAAGGCGTTGAAGGGGGTCGAGGACGAACTCGCCTACCTCCTGTCGAAGCTCGATCGGTTCGGCGACCGCCTCGGCGCGCTGCTGTTCCAGCTCCCGCCGACGCTCGAGCGGAACCACGACCGGCTGGCCGGGTTCCTCGCGCTCCTCCCGGACGACCTTCCGGCGGCGTTCGAGTTCCGCCACGAGTCGTGGCTCGGGGACGCGCGGATCGAGCGGCTCCTTCGGGACCGGAACGCGGCCCTCGTCGGCGGCGACGACGAGGACGGGTCGTCCCTGCTCTCGTCGACCGCCGACTGGGGGTACCTGCGCTTCCGGCGCGACGACTACGCCGACTTCGAGGTCCGCTCGCGCGCCGCGGCCGTGCTGGCGCAGGACTGGCGGCGGGCGTTCGTCTTCTTCAAGCACGAGGAGGACGGCGCGGGGCCGCCGCTCGCCCGGGCGTTCCTCGAGGCGGCGGACGCGAAGCCGGTCCGGAAGCAGGCGCCGTCGAAGCGGGCGGCGAGCGCGGCGCGGAAGACCGGGTGACGTGGAGGCCGTCGGCGAGCGGATCTGGCGGGCCGAGGGCTCCCGCCCCGGACGAGCGGTCTGCATCGCGTTCGGCGTGCATGGGAACGAGCGCTCCCCGATCGACGCGGGGGCGGCGCTGCTCGAGGCGTTCCGACGCGGCGAGCGGACGCTGGCGTCCGGATCGCTCCTGATCGTCCACGCCAACTGGAAGGCGACGGAGGACGGCGCCCGCTGGTCGGAGGGGGGACTCGACCTGAACCGTTGCTTCCACCCGGACGTGCTGGCGGGGGAGCCGACGCGGTTCGAGGAGCGGCGCGCCCGCGAGATCGTGCGCGCCCTCGACGCGTTCGGGCCGGACGTCCTCGTCGACTTCCACTGCACGGTCGAGCCGGGCGAGCGGTTCGCGATGCACCACCCCTCGGTCGACGACCCGGCCCACCGGGAGGTGACCCGGCTCCTCGCGACGGAGGTCGTCCTCGGCGACCCGTCCCTGGCGTTCGGAGGCGTGTCGCTCGACGAATGGGCGTCGACGCGGGGGAAGGTCGGGATCTGCTACGAGACCGGCTGGGTGGGCGATCCGGCGAACACCGGCGATGCCGTCCGGGCCGAGATGGAGAACCTCCTGCGCGGTCTCGGCCTCCTCGAGGGGGAGGCGAGGACGTACGACGAGAAGCGGCTCCTCGAGCTGGACGGGCGGATCGTCTGCGACGGAGACCGCTTCCGCTGGGAGGAGGGGGTGGGGGAGAACCTCCAGGAGTGTCCGGCCGGGACCCGCCTCGGGGCGTACGCCGACGGGACCGAGGTGGTGCTCGAGCACGAGACGACGCTGATCTTCCCGAAGAAGAAGCCCGAGCTCGTCGTGCGCGGGAAGCCGCTCGTCTATCTCGCCGGGCGGCGCTGAGCGGTCCGGCGGGCTCCGGCCGGCTCGGTCGCCCCGGCGCGCGGCCGTCGGTCTACGATGGGGCCGATCGATCCGGCGATCCCGGGAGGTGATCTCGTGCGCAAGACGCCCGCCTTCGTCCTCTTCTGCCTGCTCGCGTCCCCGTCGGCCGCCGAGGCCGCCACGTGGGTCGTCGACGCGTCGGGAAGCGGAGACTTCCCGTCGATCCACGGCGCCATCGCCGTCGTCTCCGCGGGGGACGTCCTCCTGGTGAAGGCCGGGACGTACCCGCCGTTCACCTTGACCAAGGACCTCTCGATCCTCGGGGACCCCCACGCGCTCCCCACGGTCACGGGCGTCTCCCTCGTGTCGACGCACGACGCGAGGATCGCGGGGCTCCGGTTCTGGCTGCTCGACGTCGCGTCGTCGAACGGCGTGGTCGTCGTCGACGAGTGCGAGACGATGGGCGCCGGGGTCGGGCTCGACGGCTGTGCCTGGTCGATGCGGATCCGGAACTGCGCGCAGGTCCACGTCGCGCGCAGCACGATCCGCGGCCGGGACGGCGACGCGTTCTGCGAGGGGCCGGGGCTGGTCGTCGAGAACTCCACCGTGACGGTGACGCGGAGCGAGCTGACCGGCGGCGACGGGTGGGGGGACGACTTCAACGGCTACGCCGGCCGGCGCGCGTTGCTCGTGAGCGGCGCCTCGAACGTGATCCTCGCCGCGTGCGACCTCACCGGCGGGAACGGCGGCGATCCGAACATCGCGATCAGCGGCCAGGCCGGGGACGGCGCTCCGGCGGCCCGGGTCTCGGCGCCCGCGACGCTGACGGCGCGCGGGAACTCCGGTCACGAGTGGATCGGCGGGTACGGCGGGTTCGGCGGGTTCCCCGGCCAGGACGCGCTCTTCGCCGTCGAGGGGACCGGAACGCTCGTCTTCAGCGGCGTCGCCGCGACGCCGGCCGCGTTCTCCCCCGCCCTCACGGCCTCGTTCCCGTCCCCGCCGGAGCCGTTCGTCGACCTGACGAACACCGACGTCCCGTCCGGGTTCGTGCGGGTGAACCTCTGGGGACCGGCCGGGAACGTCCAGTGGCTGCTCGCCTCCGCCGTGCCGGCCCGGACCACGCTCTTCGGCGTCGACGGGACCCTCTGGCTCTCGCCGTTCCAGACGCTCGCCGTCCTGCCGATCCCGACCAAGGGGCAGGCGCTCTCGGAGAACCTCCTGTTCCAGCTCCCGCCGTCGCTCGTCGGACTCGAGAGCCTCCTCGTGACGTTCCAGGGGTTCGCGACCGGACTCGGCGCCGGCGGCGCCCACCTCGCCACGAACCCCGCGCACGTCCTGATCCGCCGATGATCGCTCCCCGCGTCCGTCCGCTCCTCTTCGTCGTCCTCTCCCTCTCGTCCGGCTGCGCGGCCTCTCGCCCCGACGCGGATGCCCTCGGCGTCTTCCGGGCGGCGCACTGGCGGCCGGACGCGCCTCGGGCCGCGCCGGACGCGGCGCTCGTCGAGTCGCTCCGCGACCGTCACGAGCTGATCGCCGCGCGCGACGTGGCGCTCGACCTGGCGGCGGAACGTCCGGACGATCCGGTGGCGCTCCGGCTGGCCTCCCGCGCCGAGTCGGACTTCCTCGTCGTGACGGCCGCGGACGAGGCGATGGCGGACGCGCGGGCGAGCGCCGCCTGGTCGGCCCTCGACTTCGCCGAGCGCGCGCGCGCCGCCGGCGCCGACGACGCGGCAGCCTGGGCGCAGCTCGCGTGGGCGCAGGGGGCGGTGACCCACCTGATGCCTATGTTCTCGCGCGCGGGCCATGCGCGCGCGGTGCTCGCGAGCACCGAC
>JBICIB010000599.1:0-4654 GCA_043101415.1 Planctomycetota bacterium JB042
GTAGCCGTACCAGCCGGGAACCTGGATGGCGTTCGACGTGACTCGCATCGCGACCTCGGAGGCGTACAGCTTGGCCATCGCCGCCTCCGATCCGAACGGCCGGCCGGCGTCCTTCAGTCGCGCGGCGTGGTAGACGAGGTGTCGCGCGGCGGCGATCTCGACCGCCATGTCGGCGAGCTTGAACCCGATCGCCTGGTGCTCCGCGATCGGCTTCCCGAACGTCTCGCGCTCCTGCGCGTACTTGAGCGCCCGCTCGTACGCACCCTGCGCGAGCCCGAGCGCCATCGCTCCGATCGAGATCCGCCCGCCGTCGAGCGTCTTCATGAACAGCTTGAACCCCTCGCCCTCCCCGCCGACGAGGTTCTCCGCCGGGACCTCGCAGTCCTCGAAGATCAGCTCGGCCCAGTCCGACCCGCGGGTCCCGAGCTTGTCGAGCTTCTGTCCGAGCCGGAACCCCGGGTAGTGCTTCTCGACGATGAACGCCGAGATCCCGCGCGAACCCGGCTCGTCCGAGGTCTTGGCGGTCACGATGAAGGTGTGCCCGATGTTGGCGTTCGTGATGAACACCTTCGTGCCGTTCAGGATGTACTTGTCCCCCTTCCGGACGGCGCGCGACTGCGTGCCGCCGGAGTCCGAGCCGGCGTTCGGCTCGGTCAGGCCGAACGAGCCGAGCTTCTCTCCGCTCGCGAGCTCGGGGACGAAGCGCCGCCGCTGGTCGTCGTTCCCCCACGCGAAGATCGGGTACGTCCCGAGCGACACGTGGGCGGCGAGCGTGAGGGCGGTCGACCCGCAGACCCGCGCCAGCTCCTCGACGGTCAGGATGTAGGAGAGGCCGTCCATGCCGGCCCCGCCGAACTCCTCCGAGATCGGCACGCCGGTCAGCCCCAGCTCCTTCATCTGCTCCCACAGGCTCATGTCGAAGGTGGCCGTGCGGTCCATCTCCATCGCCCGCGGAGCGACCTCCTCCTCGGCGAACCGGCGCACGGTCTCGCGCAGGAGCGACTGCTCCTCGGTGAGGTCGAAGTTGAGGCCGGCGGCCTGTGCGGTCTCGTTCACGTTGACTCTCAGTCTTCCTCGAAGGACATCTCGTTGTCGTGATCGTTTCGTCGGGGCACCCGTCGCGGATGCGTCCGTCGAGCGGTTTCGGGGACGCGTCGCCGACCGTCCCGCCCGTCCCGGGCCGCCCGGTCGTCGCTGTCGAAGAAGTCCTGCGACCGGCCGAGCGCGACCCACTCGATCAGCGCCCGCCGTGCGAACTTCCACTCACGCCCGATCTTCCGGCCCGGAATCTCTCCTTCTCGCAGCACCTTGGCGAAGGTCTTCGTGGAGACCCCCAGCAGGAGCGCGGCTTCGTCGATGTTGAGGATCTCCTTGGTGGGCTCGGGGGGGCGCGGTCCGGTCATCGATCTCCTCTCCTCCTTCTTCCATCCTCTTCGGGCTCCAGACGCGGACCGGTCCCTCGGTCGGCCCGCGACGACCTCGCCGGCGGGTCAGGCCTCCGCCGGTCGGCGGCGGGCGACTTCCTCGCGGATGTACCGGGCGATCTCCTCGATCGGGGCGCCGGGTCCGAACAGGCGGCCGATCCCGAGCTTCTCCAGCTCGGCCATGTCGTCGTCGGGGATGATACCCCCTCCCGTGACCAGGATGTCGGACGCCCCCCGCTCGTCGAGAAGGCGCTTCACCTTCGGGAGGAGCGTCATGTGCGCCCCCGAGAGGATCGACAGCCCGACCGCGTCGGCGTCCTCCTGGATCGCCGCCTCGACGATCATCTCCGCCGTCTGGTGGAGCCCGGTGTAGATCACCTCCAGCCCCGCGTCGCGCAGGCCGGCGGCGACCACCTTGGCGCCGCGGTCGTGACCGTCGAGGCCGGGCTTCGCCACGAGAACTCGGATTCGCTCTTCCGACATGGGACGGTCCCTCAGAACATCGGGGGCTCGTGGTACTCGCCGTACTCCTTCTTGAGCGTGGCGATCATCTCCCCGAGCGTGGCGTACGAGAGGGCGCCCTCGATCAGGTGAGGCATGATGTTCTCTCCGGCGCGGGCGGCGTCACGGAGCGCGCCGAGCGCGCGCTCGACCGCGGACGCGTCGCGGGTCCGCTTCAGCTCGGCGAGGCGCGCCTTCTGCTCCTCCTCCGACCGCGGATCGATGCGGAGGATCTCGAGCGGGTCCTCGTCGTCGTCGACGTACTCGTTCACGCCGACCACGATCCGCTCGTTCGCGTCGAGCTCCTGCTGGAGGCGGTACGCCGATCGCGCGATCTCCCGCTGGAAGTAGCCGCTCTCGATGCCGGCGATCACGCCGCCCATCGCGTCGATCTTGCGGAAGATCTCCTCGGCCTCCTCCTCCATCTGGTTCGTCAGCGCCTCGACGTAGTACGAGCCGGCGAGCGGGTCGGCGACGTTGGCGACGCCGATCTCGTGGGCGAGGACCTGCTGGGTCCGGAGCGCGACCTTCACCGCCTTCTCGGTCGGGAGCGCGAGCGTCTCGTCCATCGAGTTGGTGTGCAGGGACTGCGTCCCGCCGAGCACGGCCGACAGCGCCTCGTAGGCGGTCCGGACGATGTTGTTCTCCGGCTGCTGCGCCGTGAGGGAGACCCCGGCGGTCTGGGTGTGGAACCGGAGCAGCCACGCCTTCGGGTTCTTCGCGCCGTACTTCTCCTTCAGCCGCCGCGCCCAGATCCGCCGGGCGGCGCGGTACTTCGCGATCTCCTCGAAGAAGTCGAGGTGCGCGTTGAAGAAGAACGAGAGCCGCGGCGCGAAGCGATCGACGTCGAGCCCCGCCTCGAGGCCGTGCTCGACGTACGTGAAGCCGTTGGCGAGCGTGAACGCGAGCTCCTGGACCGCCGTCGAGCCCGCCTCCCGGATGTGGTACCCGGAGATCGAGATCGTGTTCCACTGCGGGACGTGCTCGGTGCAGTACTCGATGATGTCCCCGACGACCCCCATCGAGGGGCGCGGCGGGAAGCACCACGACTTCTGCGCCATGTACTCCTTCAGGACGTCGTTCTGGGTCGTCCCGCGCAGCTTCTCCGCCGAAACGCCCTGCTTCTTCGCGACCGCGAGGTAGAACGCGAGGAGGACCGCCGCCGGGCCGTTGATGGTCATCGAGGTCGAGACCTGATCGAGGGGGATCCCCTCGAACAGCGTCTCCATGTCGGCGAGCGAGGCGATCGCGACGCCGCACCGCCCGACCTCGCCCTCGGACATCGGGTCGTCCGAGTCGTACCCGGTGATCGTCGGGAAGTCGAAGGCGACCGACAGCCCGGTCTGTCCCTTCGAGAGGAGGTACTTGAACCGCTCGTTCGTCTCGCGCGCGGTGCCGAACCCCGCGAACTGGCGCATCGTCCAGGTCTTCCCGCGGTACATCGTCTCGTGGATGCCGCGGGTGAACGGGTACTCGCCGGGCACCCCGAGGTCCTTCGCCTCGTCGAGCCCGCGCACGTCCCGGCCGGTGTAGTACGGCTTCACCTCGCGCCCGGAGAGGCTCTTGAACCGGCGCTCGCGCTGGTGCAGCGCGCGCCCCCCGCCGGACGTCGCCTCGGAGGCCGAGGCCGTCTTCTCCTTCGAGCGGGCGTCGTTCGAGCGGGCGGGCGTCGATTCGGTCAAGTCGCACTCTCCGGCGAGGGGTTTCCGATACGCGCGGGTTCCGCGCCCCGGTACGGATCCTGCCCGACCCTACCGATCGGGGAGGGTCGTGCCAAGGATCGCGCCGGGGGCGGCCTCCACGGTATCACGAGGAGTTCGGCCCCGGCGAGATCCCCATCTCGGCGAGGACCGTTTCCGCGAGCGCGTACGGCGAGGCGCCCGGCGTCCGGTCGACCAGCTCCGAGACCCGCCCGGCGAGCCCGCGGCCGGCGAACACGTTCGAACGGATCTCGTCCTCCACGATCCGGCAGACCCGCGCGACGCGCGTCTCCTGCCGGCGCGCCTCGAACGCCGAGGAAGCCCGGCTCGCGGCCAGGAACTCCTCGATCGCCCGGTCGAGCTCCTCCACCCAGTCGCCGTCCTTCGCGACCGTCTGGACGATCGCCGGCCGGGGGCGCCCGGTGTCGAGGCGGAGCTCGAGCACCTCCTCCAGCTCGGCCAGCACGCGGTCGACGCCCGGCCGGTCCGCCTTGTTCACGACGAACACGTCGGCGATCTCCATCAGCCCCGCCTTCATCGCCTGCACCGCGTCGCCGGCGCCCGGGACCAGGACGACGACGGTGACGTCGCTGGCCCGCGCGACGTCGACCTCGGACTGACCGACGCCGACCGTCTCGAGCAGCACCCGGTCGAATCCGGCCGCGTCGAACACGTCCGCGACCTCGTCCGTCGTGCGGGCGAGCCCGCCGAACGAACCGCGGCTCGCCATCGACCGCACGAAGCAGTCCGGGTCCATCGCGATCCGGTTCATGCGGACCCGGTCGCCCAGCAACGCGCCGCCCGTGAACGGGCTGGTCGGGTCGACCGCGACGACCGCGATCTTGTCGCCGGCCGCGCGACGGGCGAGGGCGTACGCCTCGACGAGCGTGCTCTTCCCCGCGCCGGGCGGTCCGGTGAAGCCGACCCGGACCGCCCGGCCGATCCTCTCCTGGAGGCGGGCGTGGATCGCGCCGAAGCCGCCGTCGCTCCGCTCCGCGCGGGTGAGGAGGCAGATCGGAAGAGCGTCGT
>JBICIB010000600.1:0-4005 GCA_043101415.1 Planctomycetota bacterium JB042
GACCGGGATCGCGACGACCGCGACGATCGGGATCGCGACGATCGGGATCGCGACGACCGCGACGATCGGGATCGCGACGACCGCGACGATCGGGATCGCGACGACCGCGATCGCGACGACGACGCGCGCGCCGAACGGGGACGCCGCGACGACGACGACGGGGATGCGCCCCGGAAGAAGCGCTCGCGGCGGCGTGGCCGGAAGGGGCGCGGAGATCGGGACGAGGCTCGCTCCCGCGATCGCGACGACGACGAGCGCGACCGTGATCCCTCTCGCGACGACGACGACGGCGACCGCCGGGAGGGGAAGTCGCGGCGTGGCCGGCGCGGCCGGAAGAAGGGCGGCGAGCGGCGGGACGACGCGTCCGGGAAGGGCGGCGGCCGAAACGCGCGGCGGGGCGACGACGAGGACGGACGGCGGCGCCGCGGCGGCCGGCGCGGGAAGAAGGACCGCGACGGCGCGCCCGGCGGGAGCGGCGGACAGCGGCTCGAGTTCGACGAGGTCCGCGCCGGTCCGTTGAAGCGGCCGGAGGCGGGCGAGCTGCTCGACGACGAGGGGGAGGAGGAGGAGGTCGAGGTCCGCTGGGACGATCCGCTCCCCAAGGTCGGCGACCCCGGCCCCATCAGCGTGATCCGCACGGGGATCGATCAGACCGAGAAGTCGTCCGCCCGCCGCGCCCGCAAGAAGAAGGACCCGGCGAAGCGGGAGCTGGCGAAGGAGATCCTCGACCAGCCGGCGCTGCAGGCGCTGAAGATGAGCGAGGGGGATCCGCGCGGGCACGAGGTGACGCGTCCGCGCGTCCTGCGTCGCGCCGAGCGGGAACGCCGGGACGCGGAGGCGAACCCGCCGCCGCGCGAGAAGCCGTTCGATCCGATCGAGGACTTCGAGTCGATCGAGTCGCTCTTCCGCTGGTGATCGCGGAACGATGCGCTCGATCGTCGTCTCCTCCACCCAGACCGCGTCCGAGGACGCCCTCGCCGAGGTCGCGGACGGCCTCCGCGGCGACCCGGCCGGGACGTCGCCCGACCTGCTGATCGTCTTCGCCAGTCCGCACCACCGGGACGGGATCGAGGTCGTCGCCCGCGGCCTCCGCACCGACTTCGCGCCCGGGTGCCTGATCGGCTGCACCGCGCAGGGGCTGATCGCCGACGATCGGGAGATCGAGTCCGGGCCCGCGCTCGTCGTGTTCGCGGCGTCGCTCCCCGGCGTGGTGATCGAGCCGTTCCACATGCAGTTCGAACAGGAGGGCGAGACCGGGCGGATCCGCGGTCTGCCGTTCGACTCGCTCGGGCCGGCCGCCGGCTCGTCGGTCCTCCTGCTGGGAGATCCGTTCACCTTCCCGATGGACGTCCTGCTCCGGATCGTGAACGAGTCCTGCCCCGGCCTCCCGCTCTTCGGGGGGATGGCGAGCGGGGGGAACTTCCCCGGCTCGAACCGCCTCGTCCTCGACGACGCGGTTCGGGACGAGGGCGCGGTCGGGCTCGTGATCCACGGCGACGTGCGGCTCGAGACCGTCGTGTCGCAGGGATGCCGACCGGTCGGCACGCACTTCGTCGTGACGAAGGGGAAGGGGAACGTCGTCCACGAACTCGGCGGACGCCCCGCGCTCACGGTCCTGCGCGAGGTGCTCGACGGCGCGGACCCGGAGGAGCGCGAGCTGCTGGGGCGGGCCCTCCACGTCGGGCGCGCGATCGACGAGTACCGGAGCACCTTCACGCGCGGCGACTTCCTGGTCCGGTCGGTCGTCGGGCTCGACGAGGCGGCGGGATCGTTCGCGATCAACGACTACATCCGCCCCGGCCAGACCATCCAGTTCCAGGTCCGCGACCCCGCGTCGGCGACGCAGGACCTCGAGCTCCTCCTCGCGGAACGGGCCGCGCGGTTCGCCGAGCACCCGCCGAGAGGGGCGCTCCTCTTCTCGTGCAACGGCCGCGGGACGCACATGTTCTCCGAGGCGGACCACGACACGTCGCGGGTCCGCCGCGCGGTCCCGGACCTTCCGGTCGCCGGATTCTTCGCCGCCGGCGAGATCGGCCCGGTCGGGGGGCAGAACTTCCTGCACGGGTTCACGGCGAGCATGGTCTTCTTCTGCCGGCCCGGGGACGCGACGTCGCCTCGGCATGAGCACGGGCGACGGGCAGCGGAACGGTCACGGCGACGCCGGGGGCGGATCGACCGTCGCGGGGTGGGGGCGCGTGGGCGTCCCCGGTCGCGAGGTCCGGCGCGCCGACCTCGAGCGGGCGACGGAGGACGCCGTCCTCACCCGCGGTCTCGCCCGCTCGTACGGCGACGCGTCCCTCCCTCCCCCGTCGCGCCCCGTCGTGGTCGCCTCGCCGCTCGCCGATCGCATCGTGTCGTTCGACCGCGAGACCGGCGTGCTGCGTGCGGAGGCGGGCCTCTCCCTGCGGGAGATGAACCGGCTCTTCCTCCCGCGCGGCTGGTTCACGCCGGTCACCCCGGGGACGCAGTACGTGACGCTCGGCGGGATGGTCGCGGCGGACGTCCACGGCAAGAACCACCACCGGGCCGGATGTTTCGGCGAGCACGTCACCGCCCTCAAGGTCCGGACCGGCGACGGGGTGGTGCGCGAGTGCTCACCCGAGCGCGAGCCGGACCTCTTCCTCGCCACGATCGGCGGGATGGGACTGACGGGGCACGTCCTGGAGGTCGAGTGCCGCCTGATCCGCGTCCCGAGTCCGTGGATCGTCTGCGACAGCGAGCGCGTGCCGGACGTCGACCACTACGTCGAGGGCCTGAAGGAGGCGGGCCCGCGCTGGCCGTACACCGTCGGCTGGATCGACTGCCTCTCCCGCGGCAGGAACCTCGGGCGCGGGATCCTCCAGCGGGGCCGTTTCGCCGAGCCGGACGAGGCGCCGCGCCGCCCGCCGTCGCCTCTCACCCGCCTCCGCGTCCCGTTCGAGTGCCCGGAGTGGGTCCTGGGGCCGTGGTCGGTCCGCGCGTTCAACGCGGCCTACTACGCCGCGCACGGCCTCGACCGGAAGGTCCGGGTGACGCACCCGGAGAAGTTCTTCTACCCGCTCGACGCGATCCTCGACTGGAACCTCCTGTACGGCCGGCGCGGATTCACCCAGTACCAGTGCGTCCTCCCCGAGGCGGCGGGGCGAGGCGCCGCCCGCCGGTTCCTCGAACAGCTGACCGAGCGGGGGGGCGCCTCGTTCCTCTGCGTGATCAAGGACTGCGGCCCCGAGGGGCGCGGGATCCTGTCGTTCCCGATGAAGGGGATCTCGATCGCGCTCGACGTGGCGATCCGGGACGACACCCAGGCGCTCGTCGACGCGCTGAACGAACTGGTCCTCGCCGAGGGCGGGCGCGTCTACCTGGCGAAGGACTCGTTCACCCGCGCGGAGCACTTCCGGGCGATGGAGCCGCGGCTCGAGCGGTTCCTCGAGATCCGCCGCCGGTACGACCCGGACGGTCGCATCCGGAGCGCGCAGTCGGTCCGCCTCCTCGGGGACGCTCCGTGAGGGTCGTCTTCGCCGGCGCCACGCGGGGGATGGGCCGGGCGCTCTCCCGTCTCCTCGCCGAGCGAGGGGACGCGCTCTTCCTGCTCGGCCGGGACGAGGAGGAGCTCGCCCGGAGCGCGCGCGATCTCGAGGCGCGGGCGCCGGACGAGACGAGGGTCGGGACGGCGCGGCTCGACCTCGCCGGATCCTCGGGGTTCGACGCGGCGCTCCTCGCCGCCGAGGAGGCGCTCGGCGGGTTCGACACGGTGATCGTGACCGCCGGCCTGTTCGCGACCCAGGAGGAGCTCGAGGCGGACCCCGCCCGGCTCGAGGAGCTCCTGACCGTGAACTTCACGAACACGATCCTCCTCTGCGAGGCGGCGCGGAAGCGGCTCCTGGCGCGGGGAGGCGGCACCCTGGTCGTCTTCAGCTCGGTCGCCGGCGACCGGGGGAGGAAGCCGGTCGCGCTCTACGGGGCGACGAAGGCGGGGCTCTCCCCCTACCTCGAGTCGCTCGACCCCCGGTCCCGCGCGTCCGGTCT
>JBICIB010000601.1:0-4240 GCA_043101415.1 Planctomycetota bacterium JB042
CGTGTGCTCTTCCGATCTCTGGATCACCCAGGTCTCCTCGGCGGCATTCCGAATCGTGGCCAGGTGTCCCCCCAGAGCCTGCGCGGTCGTCTCGGCTGCGGACCACGTCGCGGCCTGGTCGGTCGCGTACCAGTGGCCGTTCACGGGCGACTGGATCCAGGTGAGGGCGCCGGCCATGGTGGTGTTGATCATCGTCGTCACGAGCGTGGCAGCGAGCAGACTCTTCCTCATGGGTTTCCTCCTCGTTCGCGAACCGTCGGTTCCCAAGCCCGGCGGTCCCATCCCTCGGCGAACGGGTAGCGTAGCGGACCCCGCGTACGACGTGGGGAGCCGAACGCTGGCCGGCCCCTCCGTTGACCTCGCGCCGTCTCCCGAGCTACCCTCTTCTGCAGGTCAGGGGGTCGCCGCAAGGCGGGTCGCATTTGTCTTCACGGACGACAGCGGGATCAACATCCAGGCACAGGTCAGCCCACCCGGCTTCGACAAGCCGTGGTTCCGTCAAACGAACTTGTCGTGGTCCACGGGAGCTCCGAACCGCCCGTGGAACTTCGCCACCGGGCACAAGGTCGGAACGGTCGCACCGAGCCTGCGGGTGAAATGAGAGGAGACTCCTCATGCTGACCATCCCGCTCACCCTCGCCCTCTCGTCCCTCGCCCAGACGACCTTCGAGGAGACGATCCACTTCCACCCGCCGCCGGTGGAGACCGTCAGCTTCGGGCGCCGCATCGCTCTGGGCGACGCGAACAACGACGGTGAGCTCGACCTCTTCGCGAGCAACCCGTTCCACAACGGCGGACGGGGCGCCGGGTGGGTGCTGGAAGGACCGGGTTTTGGCGCGAGTTCCATGTTCACCGTGCCGGGACTGATCGCTGAGGGGGGGGCAGTTCCGGAGGTGACTGGTTCGGCTTCGGGGCCTGGGAGGTCGATGACCTGAACGGCGATGGTTTCGACGACCTGGTGGCCGGCGCGGCCGGTCCAGGTGCCGGCAAACAGTACTACGGGCGTGCCTTCGTCTTGTACGGCCCGGGTTTCACATCGTTCGTGGAACTCAAGCAGCCGGTCTCTTCTCCTGCCGCGTTCTATGGTTTCTTCGGCGACATCGGAGACGTGACGCATGACGGTGTCCCGGACGTCCTCATCGGCTCCCAGGGATGGCCGAACGGCGGCCGCATCGATGTCTTCGACGGCGCGAGCGGCTTTACCGGCCCTCCGATCCAAGTCCTCCAGCCGCCGAAGCCCGCCGACGTCCTGAACGACCAGGCGTTCGGATTCGGCGTCCACGTCGCCGACGTGAACGGCGACGGCAAGAACGACGTCCTCACCGCGCACCCCGTGCTGCACCAGGGCACGATCCACCACCTCGCCTACCTCGACGGTGGCGATCCGCAGAAGACGGTTCCGATCGCGCCGGCGACGATCGCCCCCTTCTTCGAGCTCGGCCGCACGTTCGCGATCCAGGACGTCGACCAGGACGGCATGCCGGACATCGTCTGTGGGGCCAAGAGCGGGGCTCAGCCGAAGCAGAACCTCGTCGCGATTCTGTGGGGTCCCAGCTACCTGACCGGGACGACGCGACAGTCCTCCCTCCCGAGTCAGGACGACCGCTTCTACCGGTTCGGTCTCGGCGACGTGCAGCGGGACGGGGAGCTCGATCTCGTGGTTGGGTCGGCGGGCACCGACGGAAACGGATTCGATGCGGGGCGAGCCACGGTCCTCCGGGGTCCTGCGTTCGCGCAGACGCACGTCTGGGACGGGACGGGCCAGCAGGCGCAGCGAGGTGAATCGATCGCCGTCGCCGATACCGACGGGTTCGCCGAGTTCTTCGTCGGATGCCCGCTCGAGGGGTTCGGGCTCGTTCGCCTGTACCGGCACCACACGCTCCGCGCGCTCTCCGATCCGGAGATCTCCGTGTCCCAGGGCGGGGCCGTGCCGCTGTCGATCGAGTGCGGCCGGAAGTCCGGTGCCGACGGCTACTACCTCCTCGTGTCCGCGTCCGGCGCCACGCCCGGCTTCGACGTGACGACCACGGAGGGGACGGTCCACGTCCCGCTCGAGGTCGACTTCCTCACGGTGCAGGCGCTGGCCCTCGGGAACCACCCGATCTTCCAGGGATTCCAGGGGACGACGGACGCCGACGGTCAGGCCCTCGCGACGTTCTCGGTTCCCGCGGGCCTCGCCACCCCGCCGCTGATCGGCCTCGAGCTGACGTTCGCGGCCGTGCTGACCGACCCGCCGGGCTGCATCGACTACGCCACCCGCGCCGTGACCGTCACGTTCGTCCCGTGATCCGAGCCCGTCCCGCCGGCTCCGTTTGGCGAGCCGGCACTCGCGAGCGTCGCGGTTCGTTGCGGCACGGGCATCCGACGCGGACGGCGTGGCTTTCGAAGAACTCGACCACGCCGGAACGTGACTTCGCGTGGTAAACACGCCTCGGAACCGCCGCGCGCTCGCCGTTCACCAGTTCCTCTTCGCGCGGCGCCGGAGAGTCGGAGAGCCGATCCGACCGCCGACCGCTCGCACGCCCCCTCGCGGCCACGCCGACTCCGCGCCCCGTCGCTTCCCCGACGCCCGAACCAACGCCCGCTCCCCGACTTCCACGCGCCCCCTGCACGAAGAAAGGCCGCCCGGAACCCCGGACGGCCTTCCGCCGCTCGTCGCGGCCTTCGTCTGGCTCCCCGAGTAGGACTCGAACCTACGACAAACCGGTTAACAGCCGGTTGCTCTACCAACTGAGCTATCGGGGATCGTCGAACGCGAGAATCTAGCACCCGATCGGATCGACTTCCGCCCTTTCTTGCGCCCTTTCTGGGGGCGCGGGAGGAGTTTCTCGGTCGCGGCCCGGGGAGGCGGCGGGGTCCAGGGGGTGGACGCCAGGCCCCGGGGCGGGGCCCGGCGGGAGGGTCACGGCGCGGTCAGCTTCAGGCCGTTCGTCGCGGCGAACCCCTGGGGGCCGGCGGGGTCGGGGAGCCAGGCCTGGGCGAAGACCGTGGTGCCGGCGGGGACGGCCGGAGGCCAGACGGCGACGGTGGTGAGCGTTCCGGCCGCGTCGAGCGGGACGGGGGGCGACACGACGTCCGGGGACGGGACGAGGGTGCCGCCGAGGAACGGCGCGAAGAGGCCGGCGCCCCCGATCACGAAGACGGCGCTCCCGCCGGGGAGGCCGCCGCCGACCTGGACGACCAGCGTCTCGCCCGGGAAGAGGAACCCGTCGAGCGTCAGCGTCGGCACGCCGGCCGCTCCGGCGAGGCCGCCGCCGACGTTCTGGACGTCGTTCCCGAACGTCGGGTCGAACTCGAGCGCGCCGACGTCGTCCGCCCCGACGTAGTCGATGCACGGGGACGTCCGCGCGAGGTGGAACTCCTGACCGGTCGGGCCCCAGAGCTGCGGGTCGGCGTGCAGGACGTTGCTGTACCCGGCCCCGACCAGGTCGGAGACCGTCACCAAGCCGACGCAGTCGACGAACGAGCCGACCGACGTGATCGTCGGGTTCAGGTAGTCCCAGTTCGCGTTCCCGAAGACGATGCTCTGGACGGCGAGCGCGCCGAGCCCCTTCTCCTGGATCCCGACCCCGTTCCCGACGATCGTGCAGTGCACGAAGTGCGGCCCCTTCGCGAGCGAGCCGACGTCGTTCCCGGTGACGATGCAGCGCTCGACGCGCAGGTAGTCGTCGTCGGAGATCCCGATCGTGCTGTCGGTCACCGTGAACCCGTGGAACGTCGCCCACGGCGGCTGCGGCTTCAGGATGTAGTCGCTGTGGACCGCGGGGCCGGGGTGCAGCGCGCGGAGCGTCGTCACCAGCGGGCCGCCCTGGCTCTCGATCCGGATCCCGAGGTTCGGGATCACGACGTTCTCGTGGTAGTCGCCGGGGGCGACCGAGATCGTGTCGCCGGCCGCGGCGTGGTCGACGCCCTTCTGGATGGTCCGGAACGGCTTGCCGGCCGAGCCGTCCGCGGCCTGGGTCGCCGCCGCGTCGACGTACCAGGTCGTCTGGGCGGCGGCGGGCGCGGCGAGCGCGACGAGCGCGGAGAGGAGCGCGAGGACGACGGCGGAGCGGAGCGTGGGGGGGTGACGCACGAAGGCCTCCTTCTTCTTCTTCATTCCTTCCTCGGTCGATCGCCGTCCGTCCCGATCGAGCGCGGCGCCCCGAGCGCCTCCATCCTACTCGCGGGCGGCCGGCGTGGGGGGACGAGTCCCCCCGGTCCGGGAGTGGGTTCCCGCCCCCGCCACCGCCGCCGGTAC
>JBICIB010000602.1:0-6176 GCA_043101415.1 Planctomycetota bacterium JB042
ACGACGCTCTTCCGATCTCGCTCGTCGCGGCCGTCGCCGCCGCGCTCGTCGCCCAGCTCTTCGCCAACCTGCTCGACCTCGGGCTGGCGCTCGACACCGTCGTGCCGTGGCCGGTCTTCGTCGTGACCGGGCTCGTGCTCGCGGGCGCCGCGCGCGGCCGAGGCCTCCGGCCGGGCGTGTCCGGCCTCGCGGTGATCCTGCTCGGCGCGCTCTTCGTGACCGACGTCTGGAAGCCGCTCCGCGCGGCGACGCTGGTGCGGCGCGCCCACGTCCTCGGCTCGCAGCTCGATCGGACGAGCCACGTCGAGGAGGTGCGGCGGCGGATGTGCGACCAGCTCCGCGCTGCGCTCGCGCTCGATCCGATCGCGCGGGCGGGGGCGGAGCTCCTGGCGAAGACGCTCGCCGCGCTCGGCGGCGACGCGGAGCTCGAGGAGGCGAGGGAGGTCCTGGTCGACGCGACCAGGCGGGCGCCGGACGACGGCGAGGTCTGGAGCCGGCTCGGGCGGTTCATGCTCGACCGGGGGCGGCTGGAGCAGGGGTGGTTCGCGCTGTCGTACGGCGAGCGGGGGGTCCGCGGCGCGAGCGACCCGAACGGCGATCGCGCGCGGGCGGTCCAGGCGCTGGCGCGGGAGGGGCGGTTCGTCGACGCGCGGACGGCGCTGGTCCAGGCGCTCCGGGCCGACCACGAGATGCTCGACCGGCTGGAGTTCGAGCCGGACGCGAACGGGCTCCTGAAGCTGGTCGTCGACGGCGAGCGGCGCGACCTCTCGCTGCGGGACGCGCTGGACGAGGTGGCGGACACCTACCGCGCGAGCGAGCGGGACGGCGTGGCGATCGGCCGGAAGCGGTGGATGGAGATGTTCCACGCCTACTTCCGGGCCGGCTTCGCGAACCGCGCCGCGTCGATCCTCGACTTCGTGGCGGAGCACGTGCCGGAGATCGAGGCGCACTCGGTGGCGTGGGAACGCGGCCGCCTGGCCCGCGAGCTCGGCGACGTCGACGAGGCGATCGCGAGGTTCCGCGAGGCGAACGAGCTGGCCCCCGTCGAGGTGCCGGTCTACCGCGACGCCCTCCGCGCGATGGAGGCGACGGCGCGGGGCGAGGAGGTCGACGTCGCGCCGGCCGCCGCGCCGTCCCGGATCGCGCGCGTGTCGCTCGGCGGGCTGATCGAGATCCGGACCGCGTACCAGCCGCACCTCGACGAGCTCGCGCGGGCGCTCGAGGAGCGGGGCGAGGACGCCGACGCCGCGGAGGTGCTGACGGCGATGCTCCTGTTCGTCGACGACCCGGTGGCGCGGGCGCGGGTCCGGCTGCGCGCGGCGGAGCTCCTGCTCGCGGCGGGCGACGACGACGCGGCGCTCGAGTCGCTCGACGACGCGCTACGGCTCCTCTGGGCGCGCCGCCACCGGCGGGGCGACGAGATGACGCTCGAGGACGGCCGCTCGATCCCGGTCGCGGTCGCGCGGGCGGAGCGGTCGATCCTGGCGCGGCGGGGGCTCGACGACGACTCGATCGTCCGGACCGCGCTCTCCCGGCCGCACGCGCGGGCGTTCCGGCCGGCGTCGATCCTGTACCGGCTCGGCCTGTACGAGGACCTCGGTCGGTGGGAGATGCTGCGGGAGGAGGCCGAGCTGGCGCTCCTCCGGGACGACGAGGACCCGGCGGCGCGCGAGGCCAAGCGACGCGCGCTCGGGGAGCTCGGGAGGACGCACGAGCTCGCGCGTTTCGAGCGGGCGATCGAGCTCCAGCCGACCGCGCTGGAAGGGCGCGCGGAGGGGCCGCGATGAGCCGCGACGCGCTCGCCGGACTCCTCGTCTTCGTGGTCGCGCTGGCGATCCGGCTGGCGTTCCTGGCCGAGTACCACGAGGACCTCGGGCTCGACATCCGGCAGCTCGACCAGACCGACAACCACACGTTCTCGGAGTGGGCGCGCGGCATCGCGGCGGGGGACGTCCTCTGCGAGGAGACGATCCACGCCTTCCACCTCTGGACGGCGGAGGTCGCGCCGGAGTCGCGGTGGCTCGCGTGGTACGGCGACCCGAAGACGTACCACCAGTCGCCGCTCTACGCGTACTTCGTCGCCGGCGTCTACCGGTTCCTCGGCGAGGAGCACTGGAAGTTCGGCGTGGTGCAGTCGGTGATCGGCGCGCTGACCTGCCTGCTGACGTTCGTCCTGGGGCGGCGGCTGCTCTCGCTCCGCGCCGGTCTCTTCGCCGGCCTCCTCCTCGCGTTCTGCGGGCCGTACTTCTTCTACGACGCGTTCCTGCTCCGGGACGGACCGCTCGCTCTCCTGACGATCGTGCTGGCCCTCGCGCTCGAGCGGGCGGCGGCGCGCGGACGCGGCGTCGACTGGCTGAAGGCGGGGGCGGCGCTCGGACTGTTCACCCTCGGCAAGGAGACGGGCCCGGCGCTCCTCGTCCTGACCGTCGCGGGCGCGCTCGTGTTGCATCGGAAGAGCGCGCCGCGGGCCGCGCGGACGGTCGGGCTGGTCGTCCTCGGGTGGCTCCTCCTGGCGTCCCCCGCGTTCCTGCGGAACGTCGCCCTCGGCTGCCCGACGTTCAAGCTGAGCACGCGCGGGCCGGAGGTGTACGTCGCCGGAAACGCGCTGATGCAGGAGGGGATCCACTGGGACCCGCCGGCGAAGGACATGCGGGCGATCCTGGTCGAGACCGACTTCTCGCTCCCGGCGACGATGGTTCGGACCGCCGCGACGCACCGGGCGGAGCCGCTCGGGTTCGTCCGCCTGCAGTGGGAGAAGACGAAGGCGTTCTTCAACGCGTACGAGGTCCCGAACAACGTCAACTACTACCTGGCCGTCGCGCACCTCGGGTGGCTGCGAGCCGGGTTCGTGACGCTCGCGATCCTGTCGCCGCTCGCCCTGCTCGGGTTCCTCCTGTCGCTGGCGCGCTGGCGCCGGCTCGCCGTCCCGCTGCTCCTGTTCGTCGCGCTCGCCGGCTCGGTGATCGCGCTGTACGTCATCGCGCGGGTCCGGCTGCACGTCCTCCCGCTCTCCGCGTTCTTCGCGGGGTTCGCGGTCGACTGGATCGTCGGCGCGGTCCGGGCGCGGCGGGTCGGCGCGCTCGCCGCGGCGGGCGGCGCCCTCGCGCTCCTGGTCGCGTGGTGCCTCCCGGAGGAGGAGCACCGGATCGGCGGCGGGCACCAGTACGCGATCCCGATGCACAAGCAGCTCGTGGCGCGGAACTTCGAGGAGGCGCACCGGTGGCTCGAGCGGTACCGGGCCGACGCCGAGTCGGACGGGCGCCTGCCGTTCAACCCGACGGTCGTCGAGAACTTCGAGACGCTCGACCTGGCGTTCGTCGACTTCGACCGCGCGGCGACCCTGCCGGAGGGATCGCCCGAGCGGCTCCTCGCGCTCGGGACCGGGTACGCGCGGCTGGTGTCGATCACGAAGCTCGGGCTGCAGCACCAGCTCGCGAACCTCGCCCGGAGCTGCTTCGAGCGCGCGCTCGACCTCGACCCGGAGATCGCCGGGGCGCAGTACGGGCTCGGCCTGGTCGAGGAGGGGCGGAACCACCCGCAGGAGGCGCTGCACCGGTACGGGCTGGAGCTCGACCGGAACCCGACGCACGTCCCGACGCTGCGCGCGGTCGCCGACCTCTTCCACCGCCGCCGGCAGATGCTCGACGCGCTCGTCTACTACGAGGGCGCGATCGCCGCCGGCGACGAGTCGCTCACGACCGTCGTCCGCTCCGCGCAGGCGTTGATCGACCCCGGCCACCGCGGCGTGCGCGTCCCGCTCCCCGGCGGCCGGACGCGCGGCGCGTACGACCTGCGGACGGCGCTGGCGCGGGTCCGGTTCGCCGAGCGGGAGGCGCCCGACGATCCCGACCTGCTCGAGCCGATCGCGCGGGTCCTGTACGCGTGCGGCGTGCTGACGAACGACCGGGCGCTGGTCGACGAGGCGATCGAGACGCTGGAACGCCTGTACCGCGACTTCCGATCCCAGTCCCAGCGGATCCCGAACGTCATCGCAGGGTTCAAGCGGATCCGCGACCAGCGGTGGCCGTCGGCGCCGTGAGCGCGGCGTCCGCGACCCCCTTCTCGTTTGGCCGGCGCCGGCCCGGATCGTAGGATCGAGCGCGCCCGCCGAGCGCGAACGCCTTGAACCCCGAACCCCCGCCGACGACCGATCCGCTCGCTCCGGAGGAGTCCCGCCCGAGCCTCGCGCGCGAGCTGAAGGGACTCGTCCTCCTGTACCTGGTGATGTCCGTGTTCGCGGGGCTCGTCGCGTTCCAGTGCGTGCCGAAACCGCCCTGAGGGCTCATGTCGGCCGTCTTCCCCACGATCGTCGCGGTCCTCCTCGGCCTCTCGTTCGAGGAGTTCTACGCCGAGACCGCGATGCCCGAGGCGAACCTCGGCGTCCTCCTGCTCGCGCTTCCGCTCTGCCTCGTCCCGGTCGCCGTCGCGGAGGTGCTGATCCGGTTCGCGAAGCGTCGGTTCGCGGCGGGGCGCCCGACGAACGTGCGGCCGTACGCGCGGTACGTCGCCGCGACGCCGCTCCCCCTCTACGCGCTCGCCCTGTTCGGGCTCGGCTGGCCCCGCGTCGTCGTGCCGCTCGGACTGGAGGGGACGGTCCTGGTCGACCATCTCGTCGTCCTGCTGCCGTTCTTCGTGCTCCTGGTCCTGGCGACGGTCGAGGCGACGCGGCTGCGGCGCCCGTTCCGCCTCGCCGCCGCCGGACCCGAGCCGATCCCGGTCCGGGAGGCGCTCGGCGCGGTCGTCGACCTCGGGCGGCACCTCTCGCTCTTCCTGGTCCCGCTGTTCGGGCTGATCCTGCTGCTCGACCTCGTCTCGGACACGCCGCTGCGGCTCTACTTCCACCACCTGCCGCTCCTCTCGGCGCTCCTCCTCGGGGCGGTGCTCGTCGGCCTGTCGATCTTCTACCCGGTGCTGTTCCGGCTCGGGATGGGGCTGAAGCCGCTGGTCGAGGGGGCGCCGCTGCGGCGGCGCCTGGAGGAGCTGGCGGACCACCTCGGGTTCCGCTGTCGCGACATCCTGTTCTGGCCGACGCGCCGGCCGGTCCTGAACGCGGCGATCGTCGGCGTGATCCCGCGGTTCCGGTACGTGATCCTGACCGAGGAGCTCTGCCGCCGCCTCACCCTCGACGAGCTCTGCGCCGTCTTCACCCACGAGGTCGGCCACGGGAAGCGGCACCACGCGCTCTTCTACCTGCTGTACTCGGTCGCGTTCCTGATCCTCCTCGTGCCGATCGGGGAGTTCGCGGGGGCGCGGATCGCCGAGGCGACCGACGGGGCGCTCGCGGCGGACGTCGGCGCGGTGCTGGCGGTCTACCTCCCGGGGTTCGCCGTCTACTGGGTCTTCGCCTTCGGCGCGCTGTCGCGGCGGTTCGAGCTCGAGGCGGACGTCTACGGGGTCGACGCCACGCAGGACGCGGGCCTCTTCATCCTCACGCTGGAGAAGGTGGCGCGGCTCGCGCGCATCGAGCGGAAGACGCGCGCCCCGCGGCACTTCAGCATCGCGGGGCGGACCGATTTCCTCCGCCGCGCCTACCTCGAGCGCGAGCCGGGGCTCCTGAGCGGGTTCAAGGAGCGGATCTCCTGGATCCGGCGGGGGATCGCGACGGGCGGCGCGGTCGTCCTGGTCGCGGCCGGGGCGTGGCTGTCGATCGACACCGCCCTCGGCGCCGGGTTGATCTTCCTCGAGCGGGACCGGGACGAGAACGCCCGGCGGGCGCTGAAGGCGGTCGTCGCGCTCCGGCCGGACGACGCGGAGGCGCGGACGCTGCTCGGCGAGGTGGAGCTCTACTTCGGCACGCCGCCGCCGGTCGACGGCGGGGTCCACTGGCGCCACCTGCTCGAGCTCGAGCCGGACCTGACGGCGGCCGAGCGGGCGAGGATCCTCGATCATCTCCGGGCCGGCTGGGGGCGGGCGCTGGCGCGCGGCCGGCTGATCGAGGCGAAGACGCTGGTCGTGCGCGCCCGGCGGCTGAACCGGGTCGGAGATGGGGTGTTCGACCCGGAATACGAGCGGGCGCTCGACGGCATGCACGCGGTGACGGCGGCGCTCGGCGAGGGACGGCCGGAGGAGGTCCGCGCTCTGGTCGACCGCCCGCCGCGGTGGCTCCGGAGGGCCGATCTGAGGCGCGCGCTCGACCACCTCCGGAGACTCGCCGAGGGGGACGAGCGGCTCTGAGC
>JBICIB010000603.1:0-2587 GCA_043101415.1 Planctomycetota bacterium JB042
CGACGCTCTTCCGATCTCCCGGCCGCTCGCGCACGAGGATCAGGACGACGCGCGCGGCGGCGCCCGACGACTCCGCGTCGCGCGCCGGCCCGGCGTCGTCGGCCGCCTCCTTCGCCTCGCGCGCCGGCCCCGACTTGGAGCCGACGCCGGAGGTCGGGCCCGACTTCCGCTTCGCCTTCGCCTCCGTCGACTCCGGCGTCCCGTCGCCGGGACCGGTCGGCCCGGCGCGGCGACCCGTTCCGGTCAGGAACGCCGGCCCGCCGCCGACCGCGACCGCCCCCGGACCGGTCGACGGGACCGAACCCGCGAGCCCCTCCGCGACGAGGCCGAGCGACGACGCGTTCGCGACCAGCCGCGGGAGGTCCGCGGCGTCGACCTCGACGAGTCGGATCCGATCGCCGGCGTCGGCCCGCAGGCGCGCCGCCGCCTCGTCCCGCTCCGACGCGGGGAGGATCGCGGCGAGCGACTCGAGCGGACGCACGTCGTGACCGACGCCGGCCAGCAGACGATCCCACTCCCCGTTCGCCCCCTCGCCGTCGTCCGTGGACGCGCGGCCGGCGAAGCCCGCGGCCGGGGCGAACCGGACGATCGTCGGGGCCGCCTTGCCGGCGGCGGCCGGCTCGTCCGCGTCCGCCGAACGCACGTCCCGCAGGCGACGGAGGACCTCGTCCAGCCGTTCCGGAGGAGCGCCGGCCTCTCCGACCACCTCCGAAGCGGGAGAGGCCGGCTCGCCCGGGAGCGGCAGCTGCCGCAGCACCTGCCGCACGGCCCGCGCGGCGCGGTCGTCGGCGTCGAGCTCGACCTCGGCGTCGGCCTCGGCCTCCTCCAAGTGCAACGTCACCGGCGCCGGCGGCGCGCCCTTCGCCGCGCCGCGGGCCGCGCGTTCGAGAACGTCCTCCGCCGCACCTTCTTCGCGGGCTTCGAGGGACGACTCCGCCTCGACCGGTAATCCAGGGGGCGGGACCCGGCCCTCGGACTTCGCGAGCTCCTGCCGCTCGCGCGAGGACCGCACCGGGCGCGCTTCCGACTCCTCCTCCTGCCGGCGCCGCTCGCCGCCTTCCGAACGGGCGTTCTCCGCGGACCGGTCCGCCGCCTCGCCGAGCCGGCCGAGCCGCGCCTCGCCGTCCCCCTGAGTCCACGCGTCGCTCTTCTCGTCCGGCGGCGCGGCCCGGTCGGCGAGGCCGACGGCCGGCGCCTCGCCTTCCACCGCCCCCCGCGGCGCGAGCGCGCCCTCGCGGGACGAGAGGAGGATCCCGACGGTCAGCACCGCCGCGCACGCCGCCGCGACGGCGCTCGAGCGGCCGACCAGACGGAGCGTCCACGGTCGTGCCGCCGCCTCGGGCGAGGGCCCGGGCGACGCTCCCGTCTCGTCGACGGCCGCCAGGACGCGGTCGGCGAAGTCGGACGGCGCCCGCTCGTCCGCGAACTCCGCGAGACCGGAGACCACGAGCTTCAGCTCGCCGTATCGACGGCGAAGCCGTTCGTCGGCGGCGATGCGCGTCTCGAGCGCGCGGGCCTCGTCCGGCGGGAGACGGCCGTCGATCAGGTCGTGGAGGCGCGCGAGGTCGTCGGCCGATCGGCTCATCGGACCGCTCCGTCGGAGCCGGCCTCGAGGGCCGGCACTCCGTAGATGCGGGTGACGATCTCGCGGAGCGCCTCCCGGCCGCGATGCAGGCGAGAGCGGACCGTGCCGATCGGCACCTCGAGGATCGCCGCGATCGAGTCGTACTCGAGCCCCTCGACGTCGCGGAGGACGACCGCCGCGCGGAACTCCTCGGGGAGCCGGTCGAGGGCCTTCGCGAGGGCGGTCCGCAGCTCGCCCCGCTCCAGGCGGGCGTCCGGGGCCTCGGCCCGCCCGTCGGTCGGCTCCATCGTCCGTTCGCCGTCCATCGCTCGCACGGGCTCGTCCAGGGAGATCGCTCGTCGCTCGGTCCGGGCGGCCACCGTGGTCACCCGGTTGATCGTGAGGTTCGTCGCGATGCGGAAGAGCCAGTGCCGGAACGGAGCGTCCCCGCGGAAGCGGTCGAGCGCCTGGTAGGCGCGGAGGAACGTCTCCTGGGCGAGATCCTCCGCCCGGTCCCGGTCGACCCGGCTGGTCCGCACGACCACCCGGAACACGGCGTCCTGGTGGCGGCGGACCAGCTCCCCGAACGCCGCGCGGTCTCCCGACCGGGCGAGCGCGACGAGGTCCGGGTCGTCCTGGTTCGCGAAGCGGCTCACGGATTCGATTCTCAGGAGGAGGACCGGGCGGGTCCAGGGGGGTTCCCGGAGAATGTCGTCGGAGTGGGATCGGGGCTGAATCCGTGCCCGTGCCCGTGCCCGATCTGATCTCATCCGCGAATCGGCTCGCGCGCGTCGTCCCCGAGCCGGGGACCGGGGACCGGGGGCCGGACGCCGGGGAACGGGAGAGGGAGGGGAAGACCGGGCCGCGGAGAGCCGGGATCGCGGAAAGCCGGGTCGAGGGAGGGGGCACCGGGTCACGGGTTCCGGGGAAGACACCCGGACCGATCCCCTAGACCCGATACCCGGTCTTCCGGTCCCCCGGTCTTCCGGTCTTCCGGTCTTCCGGTCTTCCGGTCTTCCGGTC
>JBICIB010000604.1:0-3750 GCA_043101415.1 Planctomycetota bacterium JB042
CTATGTGTTCGAGCGCGTGGTCGCCGAGGCTGAGTCGGCGGCGCCGGTGGACGGCTCCGACGACGGAGAGGAGTCCGACGGATGAAGAGAACCCTGATCACCGTCCTGGCCGCGGCGGCGGCCTTCGTCCCGGCCGCGTCGGCTCAGAGCGACGACGAGGCCCGCGCCCGCGAGCTGATCGCGAAGATCAAGAAGGAGATGAGGAAGATCGACGAGCTCCTCCTCCAGGTCGATCAGGTGAAGGCGGCGGAGGCGGGGGAGACCCTGGAGGGCGTCCGGAAGAGCATCGATGAGCTGCTCGACGCGCGGGAGCTCCTCGAGAACGTCACCGAGTCCCAGGGAGCGGTCATCGAGGGGATCGACGAGCTGGCGCGGATGACGAAGTACCAGAAGTCGAACCAGAGCGACCCGAACTACGACGACCAGCAGCAGCCGGAGCAGCAGAGGAACCGGGAGCGCGAACGGGACCAGGAACCGCAGGACCTGAAGCACCAGGGGGAGCCGAAGCAGCAGCAGCAGCAGCAGAAGAAGCCGGGAGAGCAGGACCAGCCCCAGGACGGTCGCGAGGACCGGCAGGAGCCCGAACAGCGCGATGGGCAGTCGCCCCCGCCGTCCGAGACCGGCCGGTTCGAGAACGAGGACGTGACCGGGCGCTGGGGGAACCTGCCGCCGAAGGTCGCCGAGATGTTCCAGCAGCTCGGTCCGGAGGCGTTCCCCGTGAAGTACCGCAAGCTCCTCGACCAGTACTACAAGAAGGCGGCCCGGAAGAACGACTGACCGCCGTCCCCACGCATGATGCGTCGCGCCTGGTTCGCCGTCTGCTGGCTCGCGTTCCTCGCGTCCCCCGTCCTGGCGGAGGGGGACGCGGAGGACGACGCGCGCTTCTCGCTCGACGCGACGCTCGAGCGGGCGGCGCGGATCTCGAATCGGGCGCTCGAGTACCTGGCGCAGCAGCAATCCGAGGACGGTTCGTTCGCGGTCGAGCCGGGGGAGGACGCGACCCGCGCGCCGCTCGCCGTGACCGCCCTGGTGTCGCTCGCGTTCATGGCCGGCGGCTCGACGGTCGGCCGCGGGCCGTACCACGAGACGGTCCGCGACTCGATCGAGTTCCTGCTCGCCCACCAGGTCGACAAGCCGCCCCCGGGGGTCGAGCCGGGCGGAGAGCCGGGGTTCGGATACTTCACCGTCGACTCCGATTCGACGTCGAAGATGCACGGCCACGGCTTCGCCACGCTCGCGGTCGCGCAGGCGTACGGGACCCTCAACTTCGACCCGACCTACGGGGAGGCGGCGGCCTCGAAGGCGCGCGAGGATCAGCGACGGATGCGGCGCGCCCTGGTGCGGGCGGTCCGGCTGATCGAGGAGTCCCAGAGCCAGGCCGGGGGATGGAACTACGAGCCGTACGAGCTCGACCACGAGGGCTCGATGACCGTCCTGATGATCCAGGCGCTCCGCGCGGCCCGGAACGTCGGGGTCGACGTCGACAAGGGGGTCATCGACCGCGCGATCCAGTACATCCACCGGACCCAGGACCCGAACGAGGGGGGGTTCCGCTACAAGCTGCACAGCACGAAGATCAGCTACGCGCTGACCGCGGCGGGGGTGGCGACCCTGAACGCCACGGGGACGTACGACTCGGACGTCATCGATCTGGGGATCAAGTACATGCGGCGGCGGGACCCGGTCCTGAACGCCGACCGGGATCCGTACTCCGAGCCATTCCCGTTCTACGGCCGCCTGTACGCCGCCCAGGCGTACTACGTCCACCGCGACCCGACCCTCTGGCGGATCTGGTACCCCCGGATGGTGGTCATGCTCGAGGGATCCCAGAACGACGTGACGGGACACTTCAGCGGAAGCGACTACGGGCGCGTCTATGGGACGGCGATGTCGTGCCTGGTGCTCCAACTCCCGTTCCAGTATCTGCCGATCTTTCAGAAGTAGGTCTTGCCGACTCCGGCTCGATCGGCCGAAATGTCGGGGATGCACCGTCCCCCGGAGGCTCTCATGTCCGCACCCCGTCCGCTGGCCCCGGCTCTCGTCGTGGCGGCCGTCCTGTCGGCCGCCGCGCCGGCGCCGCTCTCCGCCCAGCGCCCGTCCGACACGCTCGGCGCCACGGGCGTGCGCGAGACGGTGACCGGGACGCTGGAGCGCGGCGGGCCGAGGACGAGCGACGGAGCGCGCGTCCTCTCGGCGCTGCCGCGGGCGATCGCGCTCGAGAGCGAGGCGCCGATCGAGTTCGCCGGGCTCCCCGCGCTCCGGTCGGCCCGGCCGCTGTACGGCGCGATCCGGCTCGCGCGCGAGCGGAAGATCTACTTCGTGCTCGATCAGTCCGAGCCGGCGACTCCGTTGTACGACGTCCTCGTGATCGACCTCGACCGGGATCGGGACCTGTCGGACGAGGCGCCGATCGCAGGGGAGAACCGGGTGTCGGACGAGCGCGCGAGGAGCTACACCGAGTTCCCGATCGTCACGGTCGACGACCTCTACTACTCCGGAGAGGTGAAGGCGCCGTTCTCGTTCCTCCTCTACGCGTGGTACCCGCCCGAAGGGCCTCTCGACCGCGTCTTCTTCAGCTCCGCGACCTGGTGCGAGGGGACCGTCGACCTGAAGGGGACGGAGGCCCTGCTCTGCCTGTTCGACGAGAACGGGGACGCGCAGTTCGACTCGACGAGCGAGTCCTGGTCGCTCACCGTCGGCTCCGACCCCGACGGAACGCGCTACCGTCCCGATGGGCGGCACCCGATCGGCGTGCCGGTCCGCGTCGGCGGCCTGCCGTGGCGGATCCGGTCGGCGTCGGCCGACGGCCTCCTCGTGTCGCTCGAGACGGAGACCGAGCACGAGACCGTGCAGGCCGAGCTCGCCGCCGATCCGCTGCTCCTCGAGCCGCCGCGCGAATCGACCGACGAGGAGATCCTCTGGGTGTCCGACGTCGACCTCGCCCTCCGGGCCGCGCGCTCGGAGGAGAAGCGGCTGTTCTACCTCTTCACCGCCGACTGGCCCGAGTCCGCGAAGCTCCTGCGCGAGCGGACGCTCCGCGACAAGGAGGTGGTCGAGGCGCTCGAGCAGTTCGTCTGCGTCCGGAAGAACCCCGAGCAGGACGCCGAGTTGGCGAAGGCGCTCGGCGCCACGATCCCCCCGACCAGCCTCGTCGTCGACACGGAGGGGCACGTCGTCGCCCGCCAGATCGGCTACATCCAGGCCCGCTCCTTCGCCGCCTGGCTCCGAGAGAACAGGCGGTAAGGAACGCATTCGGGAACGTCTTCGCGTTCCCTACGGCTGAGACGGGGAGGTGTCTCCGACCCGCTCACGTCCTCGCGCGATGCGCCCGGCGTGGTTCCCGCGAGGTTTCGAGTCGCGCTGCGGGGTCGCTCTCGGAGAAGCCTCCCCGTCTCGGCCTCCGCCTCGCCCGCTCCGGACTTCCTCACCCGATTCCTTTGTGGGGTAGGGGGGAACAAGGAGGCGACTCATGGATGTTCGCCGCTTCGAGGCCCGGCGTCGATGCCGGTCCTCCGCGTCAGCGCCCTCTCCCCTGCTCTCGTTGCTCTCCCCTGCTCTCCTTGCTTCCCTCGTTCAGGCTCCCGCTCCGGTATCCCCGCAGGTCGACCGCCACGTGGGTCCAGCCGAGCTCGCGGAGGCGCTTCGAGATCGGCTCGCGGTCGCGGGTGACGGCGTTCGGGAGGTCCTCGGGGGAGAGCTCGAGGCGGGCGACGTCGTCGTGGTGGCGGAGGCGGCAGGTGCGGTAGCCGT
>JBICIB010000605.1:0-4070 GCA_043101415.1 Planctomycetota bacterium JB042
GTTCGCGACCCTTCTCGGTCCGTTCGGTCGAGCCCCTCTATGCGCGGCATCCAGGTCGGATCGGCGGCCGCGCCGGCGAGCGGGACGACCGAACGGACCGAGAAGGGTCGCGAACGGACCGTGACCCGCAGATCGTCCCCCAGCGCGAACGCGTCGATCCGCAGCGACGCGCCCGGAGCCGCGCCGAGCCGGTCGGCCGCGGCGTCGTGGAGAACGATCCCGTCCGGCCCGAGGTCGTCCGGCACGAGCGCCGCCGCCGCGCGCAGCGCCGGCGTCCGGACGTCGCCGACCGGCTGCAGCGCGCCGACGATCGAGTACGGCAGGGACGGGCCCTCGGCGTCGTCCGAACGCGCGATCCGCTCGACGAACATCGCCGATCCCGCGAGCCCCGCCACCCCCGTCGCCCGCACCGCCGCCTCGATCGGCGGGTCGAGCAGGACGCGGCGGCTCCGGAGGGCGGCGTGGTCGTCTCGGCGGTCGATCGTCAGCTCGAGGTCGTCGAGCGTCCACTCCGTCCGGAGGGCGGCGCTCGCGGCCGCCGGGTCGCCCGTCGCGAGGAGGAGGTTCGCGCGCCCCGCGATCTCCAGCTCCGCCGCGAGCCATTCGCGGTCGACGAACGCCACGTACGGCGGGATCTGGTGGGCCTCGAGCGTGAACCGTCCGCCGTCCTCGGGCGCGACCACGCCGGCGACCTCGACGCGCAGCGCGGTCACCGGGTCGTCCGCGTCGCCCATCGTCGTCTCGCGCGGCATCGCGGTCGGCCGCTCGACCCGGAGGATCGCGGTCCCCCCCTCGTCGAGGCCGAGCTGACGGGCGAGGCGGGGGCTCAGGTGGGCGGTCCCCGGCGCGGGCGCGGGGCGCGGGCGGCCGGAGCGCGACAGCGGCGCGAACGCGGCGTCGACCCCGAGCACGCGGACGCCGTTCGCGCGGCGCGTCCCGTCGGGGGTGACCGCCACGCCGTCGAGGGAGACGAGCGCCGCGACCTCCCGGCCGTCCCGGGCGAGCGCGCGGGCGAGGGCGGCGGTGACGAAGCGGTCCCCGGCGTCGAGCGCGACGTCGATGCGTCCGATGCGGTCGAGCGCCTGGTCGCGGAGCGTCGCCTTCACCGAGTCGCCGACCGCGAGCGCGCCGACGAAGACGGCGGTCGTCAGGAGCGCGCCGAGGAACAGCCCGACGTGTCGGCGGGGGGCGCGGCGGACGCCGGCCCGGGCGAGCGCCGCGCGGTTCACGGGCCGTCGGCTCCGCCGTCGTCCGCGGGCCGGAGGGATCCCTCGCGCAACGCGAGCCGGCGGCGCATCCGATGCGCGAGCTCCGGCCAGTGCGTGACGGTGACGAGCGCGACCTCCCGCTCGGCGTTCAGCTCGACCAGCAGGTCGGCGAGGCGCTCGGCGTTCTCGCCGTCGAGGGCGCCGGTCGGCTCGTCGGCGAGGAGCAGGTCCGGGTCGAGCACGAGCGCGCGCGCCACGGCGACGCGCTGGCACTCGCCCCCCGAGAGCTCACCCGGCCGGTGGTCCGCGCGCTCGGAGAGGCCGACCCGCGCGAGGAGCTCCCGCGCCCGGTCGACGAGCGCGGCGGGAGTGCGGCGGTGGCGGACGAGCGTCGGCACGAGCAGGTTCTCGAGCACCGTGCACTGCGGCAGTAGGTTGTGCTGCTGGAACACGAACCCGATCCGCTCGTTCCGGAGCGCGGCGAGGGCGCGTTCGTCGAGCGTCGAGAGGTCCCGGCCGTCGAAGCGGACGACGCCGGTCGTCGGCGGCAGGAGGCCGCCGAGGACGTGGAGGAGCGTCGTCTTCCCCGCGCCGGACGGCCCGACGACGGCGACCGACTCGCCCGCGTCGACGGCGAGGTCGACGTCGGCGAGGGGGGTCACCTCCGGGCCGCCGCCCGCGGGCGCGAACCGGAGCGTGACGCCCTCGAGGGCCGCCAGCGGCGCGGACATCGTCAGCGCGAGTCCGCCGGCGGCGCGGGCGCGCTCGCCCCGGCGGGCGGAGCGGGGGCCGGCTTGTAGAGCGTGACGAGCGTCCCGCCGGCCGCGGCGAGCAGGATCCCGAGGAAGAACGGCCACCGGATGGCCCCGATCCCTCCCGCCGGAGGGTGCTTCGCCATCACCACGACCGCGTTCACGATCGGCGCGCCAGCGAAGATGATCGACATGACGACCGCGGGGTGCCCCTTGGCGCCGAACGCCAGCAGCACGCCGAACGCCCCGACCGCGCCGACCGTCCCCGCGATGAGCGACCACTTCACGCCGCCGGCGGACATCTCCCAGGACGCCCCCTTCGCCAGGAGGAGCGCGGCCGGAGCGAGGACGGCGATCAGGACGTAGGCGATGCCGACCCAGAGGAACGCCTTGTAGCGCCCGTTCTCCGGGTCGCCCATCGCGACCTGGCCCGTGTGGAGGAAGACGCCGTACAGCCCCCACGCGGCGACGGTGAGGAAGGCGTAGGCGAGCCAGAGGTTTCCGGACGACGCGGACATGATCGATCTCACTCGGGTTCGGGTTCGGACGGCGCCGGCTCGAGGCGGCGCGCGAGTTCGGGCGGGAGCGGCGCCGCCTCGAACGCGTCCTCCTCGGCGCCGCGGGTGACGTGGACGACGGTCATCCTTCCGACCGCGACCTCGACCGGCGCGCACGCCCGTCCCCGGTCGGCGATCTTCCGGAAGAGGAACCGGTACGAGAGCGAGCGCGTCCCCTTCCGCTCGACCCGCAGTCGGACGGCGACCGTGTCATGGTAGCGGAGCGGCGCCCGGTAGTCGCACTCGGCGTGCACCCGGGCGAACCCGGACATCGCGCCGCGCTCCTGGCGGTGGAGCGAGAAGCCGAGCGAGTGCACGAACGCGTGCTCGGTCTCCTCCATGTACCGGAAGAAGTGGCTGAAGTGGACGATCCCGGCCATGTCGGTCTCGGAGAACTCGACGTGGCGGTCGAGCGTGAACTCAGAGGGCATCGAGGGCCTCCTCCACGCGCGCCGCCATCGCGTCCGACGTGAACCGGTCGAGGACCGCCTCCCGGCCGGCGGCGCCGAGCCGCGCGCGCTCGGGTTCGTCCGAGAGGAGTCGGGAGAGGGCCGCGGCGAGGTCCGCCGGGTCGTCGGGGGCGCAGAGGACGCCCCCCCCCGTCGCCTCGACCAGCTCCGGGAACGCGGCGTGCCGCGGCTGGACGACCGGGACGCCGCACGCCCACGCCTCGAGGAGGTAGAGGCCGAACGACTCGCCGACCGTCGCCGGGACCGAGAGGACCGAGAGCGACCGGAGGAACCGGGCCTTCTCCTCGCGCGACACGTTCGGCCGGACGTCGACGCGGTCGCCGCGCCCCGCCGCCTCGACGCGGCGCAGGAGAGAGTCGACGAACGGGACGTCGCCGGCGAGGCGGACGCCGGCGATCCGGAGGCGGACGTCGGCGGGCTCCTCGATCCGGAGGAACGCGTCGACGAGCGTCTCGAGCCCCTTCTCGCGCGACATCCGCGCGAGGTAGCCGATCGTCGGCGCCGCGGGGGCGGTCTCGGCCGGCGCGAGGTCGTCGACGTCGATCCCGTTCCAGACCACGCGGAGCCGGTCGGAGGAGAGCGCGAGCCGGTCCGCCATCGCCGCGCCGTACGCCGCGCTCACCGCGAGGAATCGCCGCACGTCCCGGGCGTGGGTCCGGAGCGCATCCCAGGCCGCCTCGCGGTGCGGGGCGGGGAGCGCGTCGAGGAACGGCTCCTCTCCCTGGAGCGTGCAGGCGACCGGCGCGCCGAGCCGCTCGCCGAGGCCGCGGGCGACGCCGACCAGCATGGCGTTCGACAGGAGCACCACGTCGGGCCGCGGCCCGGCGGCGAGCGACGCCGCGAGCGCCTCGACCTCGGCGCGGATCGGCCCGTCGAGCCCGAGCAGCATCGAGACGGTGACGGCGCCGAGGTCGTGCGGGTCGGTCATCTCGCTGCGCCGCGCGCCGAGCCGGAGCAGGGGACCGGCGTCGAGCCAGCCGGTGAGCGCCCGCGGCGCAGCGAGATGACCGACCCGCACGACCTCGGCGCCGTCACCGTCTCGATGCTGCTCGGGCTCGACGGGCCGATCCGCGCCGAGGTCGA
>JBICIB010000606.1:0-4133 GCA_043101415.1 Planctomycetota bacterium JB042
GACCGCGCTCCTCTGGGCGCTGTTCCGGCTCTGAGCGTCCGCCCCTCGAGCGTCAGCCCTTCCGGAAGCCGAGGAGGTACCCCGCGGTCAGCGCCCCGGCCGTCGGGAGCTTGTCCTTCAGGACCTCGCCGATCGTGTCGTTCTCCTTCAGGTTCAGGATCCAGTCGTTCACCAGGTCGATCGCCTTCGGCCAGTCGACCTGGACGACGTCGGCGTCCGACAGGCCCTGGATCAGCAGGAAGAACCCCGCGAGCAGGATCAGCAGGAGCTTGACCACCTTCCGGGAGGCGTACCCGAGGGCGAAGCCGATGATCGCGAAGAAGCTCCCCTCGGTCAGGTACGGCAGGGCGTCGGCGAGCTTCCCGCCGCCGTCGCCCGCGTCGTCCGAGCCGGTCGACGGGAGCGAGGCGCCGTTCCCTCCGCCGAGGCCGGGGAGGAACGATTCGCCCGGACCGTCGCCGGCGCTCCCCGACGTCTTCAGCGCGTCGGTCACCTTCGTCGCGCCGGAGGAGGAGGCGTCGTCGCCGACGAACACCCGGAGGCCGACCGAGGCGACGAAGACGACGGCGAGCGCGGTGAAGACGAAGCCCTTGAACGTCACGGCGGAACTCCCGGGGGAAGAGGCGGGAGGATTCTACGCGCGGCGTCGCCCCGGGACGGGACTCGTTCAGGCCGGAGGGCGGAGGAGGATCCCGAGCCGCGCGCGGGCCCGCGAGAGCGCCTTCCGGACCGCCTCCTCGCTCTTGCCGCGGTCGTGCGCGATCTCCCGCGCCGAGCGCCCGACGAGCCGTGCCTCGAGGATCAGGGCCCGGTCCTCCTCCGGCAGGCGGTCGAACGCCGCCTCGATCCGCGCCATCTCCTCGGCCGCCTCGGCGTGGCGCGACGGGGTGGCGAGCGTGCCGTAGGTCCGGAGCACGTCGGCCGCGCTGGGGGCCCCCTCGAGCGGGACCTCGCGCGCGGCGTCCCGCTTCTGCGCGTTCAGGTACTCGACCCGGTGGAGGATCTTGTTGAACGCCACCGAGAAGAGCCAGCTCCGGAAGGCGGACTCGTCCTCGCAGTCGAGCTCGGAGATGTCGACCAGCACCTCCCGGCAGATCGACTGGACCAGGTCGGAGCACGACTCCCGCTCGCGCACCAGGCGGCCACTCTTCAGCCGCACGAACGCCCGGAGCGGGTCGAGGTGCCGGGCGAGCAGCTCCTCGAGGGCATCCGCGTCCCCGAGGCGCGCGCGACGGAGGAGGTGTTCGAAGAGGTCGTTCATGCGAGCTCGCCGGGCGGGTGGCCCTCCGGCGAGGATACGCCGTCCGGGCGGCTCGTGGATGGCTCCGATCGCCCGACGGGGCTCAACCGGGCGGGGCCGGCACGAGGTGGGGGACGGGCCGCCCGTCGAGGAAGGCGCCGATCGCGGCCTCGGCCTCGTCGAGGAGGGCCGCCCCGAGGCCGGCGTGGACGCCGGCCGAGTGCGGGGTGAGGATCACGTCGTCCCGGGCGGCGAGGGCCGCGAGGTCGGGCGGCGGTTCGACCGGGAAGACGTCGAGCCCCACGCCGCCGAGCCGGCCGGAGAGGGCGGCCTCGAGGTCGACGCACTCGCCGCGGGCGGTGTTCACGAGGATCGCGCCCTCGCGCATCGACCGGACCGCGGCGGCGTCGATCAGGCGGTCGGAGCTCTTCGTCAGCGAACAGTGGAGCGTCACCACGTCGACGTCGGCGCGGATCGCCTCGAACGTCGGGAGGGCCGGGTCGGCGGGGTCGGTCGCGACGACGTCGGCGCCGAGGGCGGACCACGCCCCGACCGCCCGGGCGCCGATCACGCCGTGGCCGACGACGCCGACGCGGAGCGAGGAGAGGAGGGTCGGGGCCCGCTCGCGCGCCGCCGCCCGCGCCCAGCGCCCGGCGGCCGCGTCCGCGGAGTAGCGCGGCAACCGGTGCAGGAGGGCGAGCGCCATCGCGATCGAGGTCTGGACGACGGCGTCGCGGCGGGCGATCGGGCAGCGGGCGACGGCGACGCCGCGGGCCGCGGCGGCGGCGAGGTCGACGTGGTCGTGGCCGGACGTCGTGGTGACGACCAGCCGGAGCGCGGGGAGCGCCTCGAGCGCGGCGGCGTCGAGGCGGGTCTTCGTGTTGCAGACGACGACCTCGGTCTCCGGCGGCGGCCGCTCGTCCCGGGCGCGCTCGGAGACGGCGGCGCCGCGCCGACCCAGCCGCTCGGCCAGCGCGGCGCGCTCCTCGTCGGTGACGTGCTCGGAGGGGCCCCACAGGACGACGCGCATGGGGGGATCGCACCGTTCGCCCGACCGGACGTCAACCGCGGTCAAGGTCGAGCCGACCGCCGGCCGATCGCCTCCGTATGCCGACCGCCTTCGACTTCCTCGCCGGGGCGCTCCCGGGGCTCCTGTGGCTGAGCTGGTTCTGGCGCCAGGACGACCACGAGCCGGAGCCGCGGGCCCTCGTCGCGCTCGCGTTCCTCGGCGGCCTGCTGGCGGCGTACGCGGTGCTGGTCCTCCGGACGCCGTACGAGGCCGCGGTGATCGACCGGCTGGGGGGACTGCCGGACTGGGTCGACTCGTTCGTGGTGACGGCGACGCTGGAGGAGACCGCGAAGGCCCTGCCGCTCTTCCTCGCGGTCCACCGGGGGCGGGAGTGGGACGAGCCGCTCGACGGGATCGTCTACGGAGTCGCGGTCGCGCTCGGGTTCGGCGCGATCGAGAACGCGTACTTCGCGGCGGCCGGCGGCGGGGTGTCGCTGATCCTGGCGCGCAGCTTCACGGCGATGCTCGCGCACGCCGCGTGCACCGGGGCGGTCGGGCTCGCCCTCGGCGTCGCGCGGCTGCCGCAGTTCCGGGCCGGCTGGTGGCTCGCCGCGGCGGTGTTCCTCGCCGCGATCCTCGCGCACGGCGCGTTCGACCTCCTCCTCCTCGCGGAGGGGGGGCGGCACCTCCTCGCGCTGCTGCTCGTCCTCCCGCTCCTCCTCGTCACGCTCTCGCTGGAGGTGCGGTGGGCGCGCCGCCTGTCGCCCCGCTTCCACCCCGAGGGGATCAGCGGTCGATCGGGTGCGGCGTGAGCCCGTGCGCGAGCTCGGTCGCCTCGACCGCGGCCCGCAGCCCCTCGTGCGACTTCGCGAACGCGAGCAGCCGGTCGATGTAGCCGGGGAGCGCGCGGCGCGAGAGGGTGTACTCGTCCATCAGCTCCTCGAGCGCGGCGATCGCCGCGAGCTCCTTCTTCACCGCGGGGTCCCGCTTCAGTCGCTTCAGGTCGTCCGCCGCCTTCCTGCCGACGTCGTGCCCGGAGAAGCCGCCGGCCAGCGTCTCGAGCGCCGGGATCGCCACGTGGTACCGCGCCTCCTGCATCGCCTCGTCCGCGACGCCGCGCCAGTACGACGAGATCTCCTCCAGCCGCGTCACGATCCAGCGCGCGTCGTCGAGCGCCGCCTCGTCCTTCAGGAGCGGCCGCTTCTTCTCGACGTCCTTCCACGCCTTCCCGTACTCCCCCTTCCCGAACGTCTTCGCGATCGATCGGACGGCGCGGTCGACCTCGAGCCGGAACAGCCCGGGGTAGCGGACCTTCTTCAGCTCCTCCTTCAGCACCTCGTCGTAGCCGAAGCGCCCCTCCCAGATCACGCGCCCCTCGACGCCGATCAGATACGTCCGCGGCAGCTTCTTCGAGTCGTACCCCCAGTCGAGCAGCGCCGCCGAGTTGATCATCGGGAAGTCCGACCAGTTCTGGATCGGGTTCGGGAACGTGACGCCGTGCTTCCGCGTGAACAGCATCACCTTCTCGTAGGTGTGGTTCTGGCTCTCGACGTGGAAGAGGTGCAGCCCCTTCCCCTCGTGCTCCTCCCACAGGTTCTGGAGGTGCGGCAACTGCCGCACGCAGGGCGGTCACGTGATGCCCCAGAACTCCAGCAGGATCACCTCCCCCTTCAGCCGGTCCGACTCGATGATCTCCGGCCGGTTGACGCACGTGTCGGCCGAGAACGGCGGCGCCGTCTGACCGACCATGGGGCCGTCCTGGAGGAGGGGGGAGAGGAGGAGAGCGGCGAGGGCGAGGGTGGCGCTCATGGGGGTCCCGGGGTCGAGGCGGCGGGGGAGAGGATACAGGAAGGGAGCGGGGGAGAGCAGGGGAGAGCAACTAGA
>JBICIB010000607.1:0-3666 GCA_043101415.1 Planctomycetota bacterium JB042
CTCCAGCGCCGGCGGCTGACGAAGATCCTGCTGGCGGCGGCGGAGGTCGGTCGCCGCGTCCCCGGCGAGGTGGTCGCGCGCCGCCGTCACCACGTCGGCCGCGCCGGTGTACGCGGAGAGCGCCTTGTCCGCGGCGACCGCGGCCGCCGTGTGCGGTTCGCTCACGTCGGTCGAGGCGGTCCACCACGCCTGCGCGGACGCGTACGCCAGCGGCTGGAATCCGGCCTCGTACCGGTCGAGGAACGCCTCGACCGTGCCGTCTCCGGCCGGGTCGTCGCCGCCCGCACCGTCGCGGTCCCCGCAGGCCGCGAGTCCGAGGATCACCGCTCCGACCGCCCACGTCGTCCGGCTTCGACGCATCTCGCTGTCTCCTTCGCGTGTTCGAACGGGGGAAGGGCGGATCGCGCCCCGGTCACCGACCGCGACGCCGGTCACCGCGCAGGCTCCCGACGGTCAGTCCGGAGCGGTCGCCGCGCGCCATCTCCTCGCGCGGCACCGGCGCGGCCTCGTCCGCGGACGGGACCGGGCCCTCGGACGGCGCCTCGGACGCGGAGTCCGACGGCCCGCCGGCCGGCTCGGCTGGCGGGGGCGGCGAGGGCGGCGAGGCCCCGCCGAGGAGGGCGGCGATCTCGTCCCACCGCTGCTGTTCTTCCGCCAGGAGGCTCCTCAGACGCTCTCCCCGGGCCCCTTCGAGGGCGTCGGCGTGCGCTCGGACCTTGCCGAGGAACGGCCGGAGATAGCCGAAGTCCTTCGCGAACGGGGTCTCGCTCTTGCCTGCCATGGGGGGAAACTACCAGACTCTTCGGCTTCGTCCTCCCCTCACGAGACCCTCGCCATGCCGTCCGACGTCGAAATCGCCCGCCAGAGCCAGCCGAAGCCGATCACCGAGGTCGCCGGGACGCTCGGGCTCGAGCCGGAGGACCTCCTCATGTTCGGCCCGGACGTCGCCAAGGTCGAACTCGACGCGCTCGAGCGGCCGCGGTCCCGGCCCACGCCGTCCCGGCTGATCCTGGTCTCGGCGATCACGCCGACGCCGGCCGGGGAGGGGAAGACGACCACCACGATCGGGCTCGGACAGGCGATGGCGAAGCTCGGCGAGTCGGTCTGCCTCGCCCTCCGCGAGCCGTCGCTCGGTCCCTGCATGGGCGTGAAGGGGGGCGCCACCGGCGGAGGCCGCAGCCAGATCGTCCCCGCCGGCCGCATCAACCTCCACTTCACCGGCGACTTCCACGCGATCACCTCCGCCAACAACCTGCTGGCGGCGATGATCGACAACCACGTCTTCCGGGGCAACGAACTCGACATCGACTCGCGCGACGTCATCTGGCGGCGCGTCCTCGACATGAACGACCGGTCGCTGCGGAACGTCGTCCTCGGGCTCGGCGGACGGACCCAGGGCGTGCCGCGCGAGGGCGGGTTCGACATCACCGCGGCCTCCGAGGTGATGGCGATGCTCTGCCTCGCGGACGGCTTCGACGACCTCCGGGCGCGGCTCGAGCGGACGCTCGTCGCGTACACCCCGGGCGGCCACCCGGTGACGGCGCGCGAGCTGAAGGCGGCGGGGGCGATGCTCGCGCTCCTGCGCGACGCCGTGCTGCCGAACCTCGTCCAGACCCTCGAGGGGGTCCCGGCGTTCGTCCACGGCGGCCCGTTCGCGAACATCGCGCACGGGTGCAACTCGGTGATCGCGACCCGGATGGCGCTGCACGGCGCGGACTGGGCGATCACCGAGGCGGGGTTCGGATTCGACCTCGGCGCCGAGAAGTTCTTCGACATCAAGTGCCGCACGGCGGGGCTCCGGACGGCGGCCGTCGTGCTGGTCGCGACGATCCGAGCGCTGAAGATGCACGGCGGCGTCGAGGTGAAGGCCCTCGGGACGCCGGACGCCGAGGCGGTCGGGCGCGGCCTCCCGAACCTCGAGAAGCACCTCGAGAACATCGCGGCGTTCGGCCAGACCGCCGTCGTCGCGCTGAACCGGTTCACCGGCGACACCGAGGAGGAGATCGCCGTGGTCCGCGCCGAGTGCAAGCGCCTCGGAGTCCCGTTCGCCGTCGCGGAGCACCACGCGAAGGGCGGCGACGGCGCCGTCGACCTGGCCCGGCTCGTCGTCGAGCACGCCGCCGCCGACCCGGCGCCGCCCCGATTCCTGTACGAGCTCGAGGACCCGGTCGAGGAGAAGATCCGGAAGGTCGCCGCGGCGATGTACGGCGCGGACGGGGTCACGTTCACGCGCCAGGCCGAGCACGACCTCCAGGACCTCGCGCGGCTCGGGTTCGGGCGCCTCCCGATCTGCGTGGCGAAGACGCAGTCGAGCCTCTCCGACGACCCGAAGCTGCGCGGCCGCCCGCGCGGCTTCGACGTCACGGTCCGGCGGATCCAGGTGAACGCCGGCGCCGGCTTCCTGGTCGTCCTGACCGGCGAGATGATGCGGATGCCCGGTCTGCCGCGCGTCCCGCTCGCCGAGAGCCTCGACGTCGTCGACGGGAAGATCGTCGGCCTGGGCTGAGCGACGCGGGGGAGCGGTGGACGCCCGCGACCCTTCGGGCGTCCACCGGGGAAGGGTTCAGGGGACGAGGTCGACCGCGACCGCGTTGCTCGCGTCGACCGGACCGGCCGCGCCGTCGATCACGACGAACGCGTGGTGGATCGTCGCCGGGACCGGGAGCACGATCGGCGGCACGACGAAGCTCGCGGTCGCCGCGCCGGAGCCGTCGAGCGTCCCGTACCCGCCCGGGAGGAGCGGGGAGTTCGGGTTCGAGAGCGTGAACCGGGTGTAGAAGTCGTACGCCAGCGGCAGCGACACCCACGGGTTCACCGGGATCGCGGGCGCGGTGCCGCTGACGCTCCCGAGGATCCAGTACGTCCGCCCCGCGTGCTCCTCGCCCGCGAACAGCGAGAGCTGCTGGGTCCCGCCGGTCGACGCGGTGATCGTGTCGACGTCGGCGGAGAGCATCTCCGAGTTCCGGCGCCACATCAACGCCTCGTTCCGCTGCTCGACGGAGTCGTAGCCGGAACCGACGACCGTGATCGTCCCGAACGCATCGACGTGGACCCCGTACGCGAAGCTCGACGCGTACTCCGGCGGGAGGAGCGCGTGGAGGTCGACGTGGCTCGCCGCGGTGCCGGCCCAGAGCGACGCGCGCGTCGTCCCTCCGATCGCCGCGGTCCCGACCTGCACGCCGCCGTGCGTGGCGACCAGCCGGCTCGACGTCGCCCCGGCCGGGTGGAGGTCGTCGAAGGCCGCGGCCGACCCGCCCCACGTCGCGGCGTGGGAGGCGCCGATCTCCGCCTCGCCGACCTGCAGGCCGAGACTCGCGTCCCGGATCACGCTCTTCGTCGCGACGGCGGGGTGCATGTCGACGAGGCTGTCCGCGCTCCCCGACCACTTCGCGGCGTGGGACGACGCGCTGCCGAACTGCTCGCCGCCGAAGACCCCGTACACGCCGACGTTGCCGAGCGCCGTCGGCGACTTGTTCTCCTGCTTCCAGACCACGCCGACTCCCTGGATCGGATAGTCGCCGAAGACGCCCCCGACGTGGATCGTCCCGTCGGTCGCCGACGCCTGGCCGTACTCGAGGCTGCCGCTGGTCTGGATGTCGATCAGACTTCCGATCGAGCCGTGCCAGGCGCAGGCGTGCTTGTGGTAGCCGGTCCCCTGCGGCGTCT
>JBICIB010000608.1:0-5855 GCA_043101415.1 Planctomycetota bacterium JB042
CTCCCACGGGCCCCGGCGCTTCGACCGGACGCCGGTCAGCGTGGGGCGGGTCGGCGCGCCGAAGTTCCTCTACCGTCCGGATGCGGAGGGGATCTTCCGCTGCCCGAACGTCTTCGACACGATCGCGGACGCGGAAGATCCCCTCCGCATCCGGACGGTAGAGGAACTTCGGCGCGCCGACCCGCCCCACGCTGACCGGCGTCCGGTCGAAGCGCCGGGGCCCGTGGGAGACCGGCAGGTCGGCGGGAGCGATGCGGGTCCGCTCGTCGGCGCGGATCAGCCGGCCGATGCGGGACTCGACCGCGCGCGCCGCGGTCTCGTCCCGCTCGAGCCGGGCGTCCCACCGGTGGAGGCCGAACGCCGCGGCCCCGAGCACGATCCAGAGGAGGAGCAGGCGCGTCATCGATCAGCCCCCCGCGATCTTCACGACTCGACGGAGGACCGCGACCCGGCGCGCCGCGTAGGCGATCAGGAGGAGGAGCGGCGCCGCCAGCAACACGAACGCGCGCCATCCCACCCGCGCCTCGGTCTCGACCCGGTCGAACCCGCGCGCGACCGGGCGACGGACGAGCACGTCCGCGAGACCCGGCTCGAGCGCCAGTTCGCCGACCGCGTTCAGCAGGAGGTGGTCGGGCCGGAACTCGGGCTTCAGCGCGACCAGCCACTGGTCCTTGAACATCTCCGACTCCGCGAGGAACACCAGCCGCCCCGGCGCGTGCCGATCGGTCGGCGCCGGCCGCTCGTAGTCCGGCGGCTCCTCCTGCTCCATCACCGCCCCGCCGGGCCCGAACTTCACGGGCATCGTCCGGAACTCCTTCTCGGGCCACGGGAACGGTCCCTCGACGAGGATCCCCATCGGAGCACGGTCGAGGAGGGTCACGTCCAGCGGCTCGAGCTTCGCGACCGCCTCCTCGTCCTGCCCCTGGGACCGCGCCTCCTCGACGCGCTCCTCGAGATCGGCCGCGAGCGACGCCTCGGTCGGCGGCGCGTCGTCCAGGCACGGCTTCGGCACCCAGCCGCCCTTCCAGTCGAACGACCACGCCCGCTCGGACGTCGTGATCAGCTCGGTCACCTCGAGTCCGTGCGCCGCGAGCCTCTCCCGGTCGAGCTCGAAGTGGTTCGCGTACAGGAACGCCTGATCGCCGAGCGTGCGCGTGATCCGCGACTCCCGGTCGAAGTTCGAGGCGAGCGCCCGGATCAGGAACGGCTTCGCCAGCCGCATCTCCTGGAACTCGCGCCGCGACGTCCGGTTCACCTGCGACGGGAGCTCGATCTTCGTGTGGACCGCGTCGAACAGGACCTCCCGGATCATGTCGATCCCGAGGTCGGGGTAGTACCAGGTCTCGACGTCCGGCGACTGCGGCTGCGGCCAGTAGACGAAGTCGAACCCGCGCCCGCGGTACTGCCGCGACTGGATGTTGAAGTGCTGCGCGGCGAGGAGCGCCTTGCCGCCGGTGTAGAGGTGCTCGACGAACCGATCGAGCATCGGCGTGACCGAGCGCCGCGGCTGCAGCCAGACCAGCACGTCGAGGTCGTCCGGGAGCTCCGGGTCGCGCGGGTTCACGTGCGTGACGTCGAAGTCCCGCGAGCGGAGGAGCTCGCGCGCGAGGTGGTAGACGTCCTTCCCGCTCGGCGGGATCAGCCCCTTCGACTGGAAGAACTGATACGCCTCCGCCGACGACAGGCGCGGCGCGTCGGACGCGAACCCGACGTGCGCCCGCCGGCCGGTCCGGAGCCGCCAGAGCGCGAACGCGAGCCGGAACTCGAGATCCTCCAACGCCGACGGGTCGTCGAACCGGAGCACTTCGCTCCGCTCGCCGCTCCGCAGGACGAGGCTGCTCCAGATCGTCCGGACCGTCGTCACCTCCTCGACCAGGCTCGTGAACCGGATCGGAACGACCCCCGCCGCGGCGCGCGCCTCGCGCTCGGCCTCGTCGAACCCCTCCGGATCGGCCCAGACCGCGGTGACGTCGGCGCCGTGCCGCTCGAACTCGCGCAGTTTCTGCCGGATCCGCCCGGCGACCCCCTTCATCTCCGGGGGCATCCGCGACTCCCCCGAGAAGACGAACTCGGCGGCGACCGCGTGCTCGCCCGTCGCCTTCGCGGCGGCCTCCTGCGAGAACGCCGCCAGCTCGTTCACGCCGTCCGCCGTCCAGTCCGCCCGCCAGTCGAGCCCGCGCCGGGCGAGCCCCGCCGCGCCGAGCGCCAGGACCAGCCCGACCACCAGCCCGACGCCGATCGTGATCCCGAGACGCCGCCGCGGCCCGCCGCGCACCGCTCCGCCCCTCGCCCGCCCGAGCAGCCGCACCCCGGCGACGAGGAGGAGTGCGAGCGGCAGGAGCCCGACGACGACCAGCCGCCAGCCCGTCCGCGCCCCGGCGGAGAGCGGCGGGAGCGGCGGCGCGCGGTGGACGCCCGAGCGCGCCTGGATCAACCGGTCCGGCGCGGCGAGCGTGTCCGCGAGGACCCCGCAGAGCCGCTGATGCGCGAGCGTCTCGATGTCGAACGTCTCGTCCCGGAAGATCCCCGGCGACGCCGAGAAGACGAGCGACCCCTTCCACGGGTCGGCGCTCCGGAGCCACACGAGGAGGTTCTGCTTCGGGACGGACCGCCCGCGCGCCAGCCGCAGGTTCACCAGCGGGACGTCGTCCCCCTCGGCCGGCAACGGCAGGAGGCCCGACTCGTCCGACGACGTCGCCAGGACCTCCGACCGCCACCCGTCCTCCGACAGCCGCTCGCTGTCGAACGAGAACGGCGACGCGCAGACGAACATCAGCGTGCCGCGCGGCTCGCGCGCCATGGTCTGGAAGTCCTGGTTCAGCGCCAGGCACGCCACCCGGAACGGCGCCGGTTCGTCCCCGTGCGGCAGGTTCAGCGCCGCCGACTTCGCGTCGAGGAGGAGCCCCGGCTCGGAGCGGAGCCCGAACGCGCCGAGCAGCGAGTCCGGGTCCGAGTCGTTCCGCCGCATGCGGAGCGTCGCCTTCCCGTCGACGTCCTCGATCGACGCGTCGTACCGGGCGGTCGCCACGACCGCGCTCTTCCCCTCGTCGACGAAGTGCCGCAGCCGGCGCAGCGCCCCGCCGTCGACCGGACCGGGATCGAGCCACCAGAGGACGTCGACGTCGCCCGGGATCTCCGCGCCCCCTTCGAGGTCGAGGTCGACGACCGCGCCGCGCTCGCCCAGCCACTGCCGGAGCCGCTGGTACCCCGTCGCCGGCGCCGCCCACCCGAAGACCGGCCGACGCGGGTCCTCCAGCTGTTCGAGGTGGGCGAGGATCATCGCCTGCAGGCGCGGGAGGTGCTCCGGCGTCACCCCTTCGATCCGCGCCGGCTTCTCCGGGCCGTACGCGATGGTGAGGGTCGACCAGACCTCCTGCTCGCTGTACTGGTCGCGCGCGACGTGCCGGACGCGGACCGGCGACACCGTCCGGTTCGACGCGTACCGCTGGAGGTCCGGGTCGTCGGTCGGATCGACGACGTGGAACGCCAGCTTCCCGTCCGCCGCGTCCGCCATCGCCTCCAGCAGGTCGACGACCTGACGTTCGAGACGCCGCATGTGCGACGGCATCGCCGCCTTCGCCGTCACGAAGTACGTGATCGTCACGTCCCCCTTCAGCGTGCGCAGCCGCTCGGCGAGCGCCTCGTCGAGCCGCGTCAGCCGGACGTTCCCCCACTCGGTCCGGAGCCCGCGGAAATGGCGCGCCACCGAGACCGCCTCGAACACGACGAGGGCCCCGAGCGCGACGGTGACGAGGGCCGCGAGCCAGAGCTTCGTCCTCATGACCGGTTCCGCTCCAGGACGAGCGCGTTCAGGTAGAGGAAGAGCGCCGACAGCCCGACGAAGTAGACGAGCGCCGGCAGGCCGACCACCCCGCGGACGAACGCGTCGTAGTGCGGCGCCACCGAGAACGAGTCGTGCAGGGTCGTCCCGAGCTCGAGCGTCGGCGCGAGGCCGTCGAGGACCGCCACGACGTTCTCCTGACCGCTCAGCACGAACAGGAAGCAGACGACGACCGTCGACACGAACGTGACGATCTGATCCGACGAGAGCGACGAGATCAGCGTGCCGATCGACAGGAAGAGCGCGCCGGTCAGGAACAGCCCGAGGTAACCGGCCGCGATCTTGCCGAGGTCCGGCTCGCCGAGCACGGTCAGCATGAGCACGATCGGCGCCGTCCCGACCAGGAAGAGGAGGAAGAGCGCGAGCGCCGCGACGTACTTCCCGAGCACGGCGGTGATCGGCCGGATCGGCATCGTCAGGAGGAGTTCGATGGTCCGGGTCTTCCGCTCCTCCGCCCAGAGCCGCATCGTCACCGCGGGCAGGAAGAGCGGCAGCAGGAGCGACATGGTCGAGAAGAACCCGGTCATGTCGACGAGTCCGGTCAGGAAGAACTCGTTCATGAAGATCGAGTTCGCGAGGACCACGAACGCGATCGTGTAGACGTACGCGATCTTCGAGTCGAAGTACTGCGCGATCTCGCGGCCGGCGATCACCCGGATCCCCGAGAGCGCGCCGACGTCGACCGCGCCGGCCGGGCCGGCCGCCGCCGGCGCCTTCTTCGTGTCGGTCGTCGTATCGGTCGCCGTCATCGCGCCACCCCCGCGTCCCGGACGATGTCGAGCACGCTCTCCTCCAGGCTCTGCCCCTTCGTGCCGGCGCTCTCCTCCAGCGACGCGCGCGTCGTGTCGGCCAGCAGCCGGCCGTGGTTGATGATCAGGAGCCGCTCCGAGATCTGGTTCACCTCGGCGAGGATGTGGCTCGAGAAGAGGATCGCCCGCCCCTCGCGCAGCCCGAGGATGAAGTCGCGGAACGCCACGACCTGCAGCGGGTCGAGGCCGTGGGTCGGCTCGTCGAGCAGGATCACCCGCGGGTCGTGCAGGAGCGCCGCCGCGACGCCGATCCGCTGCCGGTACCCCTTCGAGCACTCGTGGACCCACTTCCCGAGGACCGCCTCCAGCGCGCACTTCCCGACCGCCCAGGCGATCCGGTCGTCGAGGTGCCGCCCGGACAGCCCGCGCACGCGCCCCATGAACCGGAGGAAGCGGTCGACCTTCATCCCCTCGTACAGGGCGTTGTGCTCGGGGAGGTAGCCGAGCCGCCGACGCACCTCGAGCGGCTGCCGCACCGTGTCGAACCCCGCGATCGAGATCCGTCCCTCCGTCGGCGGCTGCCAGGTGCACATCATCTTCAGCAGCGTGCTCTTCCCCGCCCCGTTCGGGCCGAGGAAACCGACGATCTCCCCCTCGCCGATCGAGAACGACACGTCGTCGACCGCGACGGTCTCCCCGAAACGCTTGGTGACCGATTCGACCTGGATCATGCCTGCAGCCGCTCTCTGGAAACGAAGCGGGAGATTCTAACGATCGAAGGGGAGCAGGGGAGGAGCAGGGGAGAGCAAGGGAGAGCAGGGGAGAGCGCGCTGACGCGGAGGGGGAGCATTCGTGCCGGGGCGCACGGCGGGTCGCTCGCGAGGGCGTCTCGCGCGGAAGGAGGGTGGAGAGGCGGGAGAGCGTCGCTCAGTCCGACGCGTCTTGCGGCCGGTCACGGAGGAAGTCGGCCAGGGTGGCGGCGGCGGCGCGCGAGAGGCGGTGGTGCGGGCGGAGCGCCTCGCTCAGCTGGCGATGCGCCTCGCGGAGCTCCCGCTCCGCCTCGTCGATCCGACCCCACTTCGCGAGCGCGAGACCGTACGAGCGGCGGGCGAGCCCCTCGTGGCGGCGCATCGCGGGGCCGCGGCCGAGACGGTCGAGGAGGAGGAGGAACAGCTCCTCCGCCTCGCCGGGCCGGCCGCGTTCGACGTGGGTCCGCGCGAGCTCGTGCAGGGCGGAGAAGAGCGGCACGCGGTGCGGACGCGGGC
>JBICIB010000609.1:0-3460 GCA_043101415.1 Planctomycetota bacterium JB042
GGCGTGGTCGGCGGCCGGCCGCGCGCGCGTCGTCCTCCGGCCCGGCGACGACCTCGCGCCGGCGGCGCGGCTGCTCGAGCGGTGGGGCGCGCTGCTGTTCGAGCCGTGGATGGCGCGCGACGGCGACTTCGGCGCGATCGGCGCGGTGACCGACGACGGCGCGGAGGTGCTCGGGATCCACGCCCAGGCGGTCGACGAGGCGGGCCGGTTCCGCGGCCTGACCGTGCTGCGCGGGCTCGCCACGACCGCCGCCCTCGGCGCGCTCGACCGGATGACGCTCGAGGAGACCGCGCGCGCCGTCGGCGACCGCCTGCACGACGCCGACTACCGCGGCCCGTTCGGGATCGACGCCTGGACCCACGTCGTCGACGGCCGGCGCGCCCTCCACCCGCTCGGCGAGATCAACGCCCGCCTGACGATGGGGTTCGTCGCGCACGCCGCGGTCGAGCGCCTGTCCGAGAGGTTCCCCGACGACGCGAACGTCTCCCTCGCCGTCGGCCGTGGCGCCCCGCCGGACGACGCCGTGCCGCTCCTCCTCCCGGGGACGGACGACGCGACGTCCGCCTGGCTCACGGCGCGCTGAGCGGGAGCGACCGGAGCGCGGGAGTCCGGCTCAGCCGTCGCCGAACATCGCCGCTCGAACGGCGGCCAGGCGCTCCGGAGGAAGGACCTTCGCGAGTCGATCCAGCCGATCCGCCTCGAAGCGGGAGCGAGTCGCCCGAACCCGATCGAGGATCTCGGCTCGGGCTTCGGGCGGCGTTCGATGGTCCGGCGCCTCGGGTCGCACCTCGTCGTACCAGTGTCGGGTCCGGACGAGGATCTCGGCGACCGCTTCGGCCTCGCTCTCGGACGGGGTGAATCCGGCCACGTGGAACAGCCGGTGGAACTCCGCCTCGACTCGCGCGCGGGTCAGGGCATCCCTCCACTCCGGCGACAAGAGGGAATCCGCGAGGCGCAGCGACGCCGGCGGGCGAGCATCCTCTCGTCGGACGGACTCGGAGCCGATCGGGCCGGGCTGCGAGTGCTGGGCACCGGCGAGTGGCGCCCCGTTCTCGGCGGCGGATTCCAGACGAAGCTCCGGTTCGAGTCGCGGCTCGACGACTCGCTCGGATTGCACCGGAGCCGAGGCCGATGCGGCGGAGGAGGGCGCCCTGTGTTCGTCTCCAGGCCGACACACATAGGCGACGACGGCGGCGAGCGTCACCGCCAGGGCGGCGAGGGCCGCGACTCGACCCGCTCCGGATTGCAGGATCGACGGCACTCCGTGCCTACTGAGCCGAAGTGGCCCAGGTGATGCTCCCGCTCCCGCTGTCCGGGAGCGCCTCGATCGTGGTTCCGTAGCCGGACATGGCCAGCGGGTCGTCCTCCGTGACGCTCCAGGACTCGATCACGGTCGTTCCGTCGAGGAGCTGAACGGTGGCGGTTTCTCCCGGATCGACCGATACGTCGAAGTGGATCCAACTCGCTTCCTCGCGGTCGAACAGAGTCGCCCCCTCGGTGGACGTCGTTCTCCAAGTGCTGGTCGTTTCTCCGCCGGCCTGGGAATCGTCCCAATCCAGGACCACGCCGGGAGAGTCCGTCGACCCCGCGGTCTTCTTCGCCTTGATCTCGGTGACCTTGGTGATCGCGTTGCTGTACGGGTTCCCCACGCTGATCGTGACGGTGACCTCGGCCGGGCCCTCCGATCCGTCGGTGGGGACGTCCCTACAGAACGTGACCTCGACGGTCACGTTGTTCGCCACGTTCGAAGCGAGGGAGACATCGACGTTGAGGTCGCGGGACGAGCTGCCGCCGGTAGGCGGACCCCAGATGGTCGTCTGCGAGGTGCCGACGCTGTGAGTCGCGACCCCGGCGCTGAGGAACACCGCGCCCACGGCGAGGAGGCACACGGCAAGAATGCGCTTCATGATCTTCTCCCTTCAGCTACGCCCGGATGCTACCGTGCCGTGCCGTGGCGTGGCACCCCTCTTCCAGGCTGCAATCGTTTTCTCCCGTCCGCTTTCTTTCGGAGCGTTCGTAGGGGCCAGGACGACAGCACCCGCGACCGTCTGACAAGGCCCCTCGATGCCGCCCGGCTCACGTCGCCGCCAGCGCCCGCTCGAGGTCAGCGATCAGGTCAGCCGCGTCCTCGAGCCCGATCGAGACCCGGATCAGTCCGTCCGAGATCCCCGCCCGGGCGCGCTCCTCCGGCTTCAGCGGGCCGTGCGTCGTCGACGCCGGATGGACGGCGAGCGTCTCGACCCCGCCGAGGCTCACCGCGTGCGTCACCAGCCGGAGCGCCTCGAGCGTCCGCCGGCCGGCGTCGAAGCCGCCCTCGACCTCGAACGCGAGCATCCCGCCGAAGCCGCCGGTCATCTGCGCCCGCGCCAGCGCGTGCTGCGGGTGCGACTCGAGGCCGGGGTGGTGGACGGCGGCGACCCGCGGGTGCGCCTCGAGGAACCGGGCGACCGCGAGCGCCGTCTCGTTCTGCCGCGCGGCGCGGAGCGGGAACGTCCGGATCCCGCGCAGCAGGAGGTACGCGTCGTTCGGGCCGGGGCAGCCGCCGAGGATCTTCAGCATCGGCCAGACGCGGTCGATCCACGCGCGCGAGCCGAGCGCCGCGCCGGAGACGACGTCGGTGTGGCCGCCGAGCGACTTGGTGCACGAGTGGACGACGGCGTCGATCCCGAGCTCGAGCGGCCGCTGGTTGAGCGGCGACGCCCACGTGTTGTCCGCGATCGTGAAGAGGCCGCGCGCCTTCGCGATCCTCGCCACGCCGGCGAGGTCGGTCAGCGCGAGCGTCGGGTTCGCCGGGGTCTCGACGTAGATCAGCTTCGTCGCGTCCGTGATCGCCGCCTCGAACGCGGCGAGGTCGGTCCCGTCGACGAACGTCGTCGTCACGCCGAACCGCGGCAGCACCCGCTCGAACAGCTCGACCATCCCGGCGTAGAGCGACGCCGCCGCCACCACGTGGTCGCCGGCCGCGACCGACGCCATCACCGCCGTCGACCCGGCCGCCATCCCGGAGGAGAAGCAGAGCGCGGCTTCGGCCCCCTCGAGCTCGGCGAGCGCCAGCTCGGCCGCGCGCACGGTCGGGTTCCCCCAACGGGTGTAGAGGTGGGTCGGCGCCTTCGCGGCGGAGAGGTCGCGGCCGTGGTCGACGCTGTCGAAGCGGAACGTCGAGGTCTGGTAGATCGGCATGGCGAGGGACGTGGTCTCGTTCGCCGCTTCGCCGGCGTGGACGGCGCGGGTGGCGAGGCCGGGGTCGCTCGGGCCGCTGGGGCGAGGGGTCTTGGTCATGGTGGGATGGTACCGCTGGCGCGGAGCGGTTGCGGCGCTGCGCTGGGCTTGGGGCGCTGCGCGGGCGGGGGTCGCTGCGCGGGCCGGGGTCGCTGCGCGGGCTGGGGTCGCTGCGCGGGCTGGGGTCGCTGCGCGAGGCGGTCGACACCGCTGCGCGGGGCGGGGGGCACTGCGCGTGGAG
>JBICIB010000610.1:0-6535 GCA_043101415.1 Planctomycetota bacterium JB042
CCCCTCGGCGGCGGCGCTCGCGTTCGGCGCCGGCGCCGCGACCCTCGCCGCCGGACTCCTGGCGTGCCGGGCCGCGCTCCGATCGTTCCGGGTGCGTTCCGCGCTCGACCTCACGCTCGGCCGCGTCGGCGCCCGGAGCGCCGGGCGGCGTCCCGGCCGCAGCCTCGCGACCGTCGGCCTCCTGGCGAGCGGCGTCTTCCTCGTCGTGACGGTCGGGATCCATCGGCTCGACGTCTCCGAGACCGCGGGACGGGTCGACTCCGGGACCGGGGGCTACGCGCTCTACGCCGAGTCGACGGTCCGTCTCCGGCACGACCTCGACGCGCCGGAGTCCGCCGACACGTTCGGCCTCGACGAGGAGGTCGTCGCCCGGATCCGGTCCCTCCCGATGCGGACGAGCGACGGCGACGAGGCGAGCTGCCTGAACCTCGGCTCCGCGCAGAACCCGGTCCTCGCCGGAGTCCCGGCCGCGGCCCTCGCCGCGCGCGGGGCGTTCTCGTTCACCGAGGTCGAGGGGGACGCGCCCTCGCCCTGGAGCCTGCTCGAGCGCCCGCGCGCCGACGGAGCGGTCCCGGTCATCGGCGACGCCGGGAGCGTCCACTGGGGGCTCCACAAGGCGGTCGGCGACACCCTCGAGTCCGTCGACGGCCGGGGGCGTCGATTCGAGGCCCGGATCGTCGCGACGACCCATGCGTCCGTCCTGCAGGGGATGCTGCTGGTCGACGACGCCGTCTTCCGCGAGCGCTTCCCGGACGCGGGCGGGTTCCGGCGGTTCCTGATCGACGTCGACGGGGCGCCGGACGAGGTCCGGGCGGAGCTGACGCGGGCGTACGCCGACGTCGGGCTCGAGGTGACCACGACCGGCGCGCGGCTCGCCGCGTACCTCGCGGTCCAGAACACCTACCTGACGATCTTCCAGACGCTCGGCGCGCTCGGCGTCCTCCTCGGGACGCTCGGGCTCGCGCTCGTCGTGCTCCGGAACCTGTTCGAGCGGCGCGGCGAGCTCGCGGCCCTCCGCGCGGTCGGGTTCTCCCGCGGGATGCTCCGCCGCCTGCTCCTCTGGGAGCACGGGTTGCTGCTCGGACTCGGCGTCCTCACCGGATCGATCGCGGCGCTCGTCTCCGTCCTCCCGCTCCGGACGTCGGGGGGCTCCCTCGCGCCGTGGACGATCGTGATCGGCGTCGTGGGGGTCGGCGTCCTCTCGGTCGTCGGCGCGTCCGGGCTCGCGACGCGCGGACGGCTCGTCGACGCTCTCCGCGTCGAGTGACCCCGATTCCCGTCGGCGGGGCGGCGCGCGCCGGTACCATCGCTCCCTCCCCACCTCGAGCCCGGGACCGCGCATGCAGGACGAAGCCGCCGTGAACGCCCCCGCCGCCGCTCCGGCCGACGTCGCGCCGCTCGACGCCGTCGTCGCGGAGACCGCCCTGATCGGCGAGGCCGTCCCCGTGCTCGCGGTCCTGCTCGGCGTCCTCGCGGCGCTGTTCGCGTTCAACAAGACCGCGGCGGGGCGCAAGCTGTACGGGATCGTCCCGATCCTCGTCTTCTGCTACTTCGTCCCGACCGCGCTCTCGAACACCGGGCTGATCCCGAGCGCCGGCGGCTTCGCCCTGTACGTCTTCGTGAAGGACTGGCTCCTCCCCGCCAGCCTCCTCCTCCTCGTCCTCTCCGTCGACATTCCGGCGATCCTCCGCCTCGGGCGCAGCGTCCTCCTCCTCTTCCTCACCGCGCTCGTCAGCATCATGCTCGCCGGGCCGCTCGCCTACCTGGCGCTCGGCTGGCAGTTCTCGCCCGAGGACTCGGAGCAGGCGTGGCGCGGGCTGGCCGCCCTCTCCGGGTCGTGGATCGGCGGCGGCGCGAACATGACCGCGGTGAAGGAGAGCGTCGGCGCCAGCGACACCATCCTCGGGGCGATCGTCGTCGTCGACGTCTTCGTGGCCGAGGTCTGGACCGCGATCCTCTTCTGGTTCGCCGGCCGCGAGAAGAAGATGGACGCGGCGATCGACGCCGACCGGACCCGGCTCGACGAGGTGCGGGCCAAGGCGGAGGCGTACCACGCCCAGGTGCGGCGGCCGACCGACCTCGCGAGCCTCCTCTCGATCGCGGCGATCGCCTTCATCGGCACCGTCCTCGCCCGCGAGGCCGGCGCCTTCCTCGCCTCCGCGCTGCCGGAGAACGACATCCTCGGCGCGTTCGCGTGGACGGTGATCTTGATCACGTTCGTCGGGCTGATCCTGTCGTTCACGCCGGTCCGCCGCCTGGAGGGGGCGGGGGCCAGCCACGTCGGGAGCGTCCTCCTCTACCTCCTCGTGGCGACGATCGGCGCCAAGGCCCACTTCGCGAAGGTCTTCGAGCCCGAGAACCTCCCGCTCCTCGGGATCGGCGCGCTCTGGATGGTGCTCCACGTCGCCGCGATGCTGATCGTCCGGCGCCGCCTGAAGGCGCCGATCTTCTTCGCCGCGATCGGCTCCCGGGCATGCATCGGCGGCGCGGCGTCGGCGCCGATCGTCGCCGCCGCCTTCAACCCGGCGCTCGTCCCGGTCGGCGTGCTGCTGGCGATCCTCGGCTACGTCTTCGGCACGCTCGGCGGCGTCGCGACGGCGTTCCTGCTGCAGACGGTGAACGGGATCCTGCACGGCGGCTGACACGCGACGTCCCTATGATCGATCGACCTCGGAGGACGATCGATGAGACTCTCCCGCCTCGCCCGCGCCGCCTCGGCCCTGTTCGCCGCGGCCCTGCTCTCCGGCCCGTCCGCGTCCGGCCAGGACGAGGATCGCGAGGAGCTGGAACAGGAGTTCCGGACCGCGCTGAGCGGCGCGACCCTCGAGGGCGCGTTCACCGCGTCCGACGCGCCGGAGGGGACCCCGCCGACGCGCGAGCGGTACACGATCCGGGACGTCCGGAAGCTGCGCGACGACCTGTGGCAGTTCACGGCGCGCATCGAATACGGCGGGAAGGACGTCACCGTCCCGATCCCGATCGAGGTGAAGTGGGCCGGCGACACGCCGGTCCTCACGCTGACCGACCTCCCGATCCCCGGGCTCGGGACGTTCACCGCGCGGGTGCTGATCCACCGCGGCCAGTACGCGGGGACCTGGAGCGGCGGCGACCACGGCGGCCACCTGTTCGGGCGCGTCGTCCCGGCCGCGGCCCCGGCGGACGCCGCGGACGGGGACGGGGTCGCGGACGACGAACAGGTCCGCGCCTCCGACCGGGCGTGGCCGCAGTTCCGCGGCCGCTTCGCGCGCGGGATCGCGGACGGCCGCCCCCTCCCGGAGACGTTCGACGTCGAGACCGGCGAGAACGTCCGGTTCCGCGTCCCCCTCCCCGGGCTCGCCCACTCCTCGCCGATCGTGTTCGGCGACCGGATCTTCGTCACCTGCGCCGAGCGGATCGGCGACGACGGGGAGCAGGACCTGAAGGTCGGCCTGTACGGCGACATCGGCTCGGTGCAGGACGAGGGGCCGCACCGCTTCACGCTCCGGTGCCTCGACCGCCGGACCGGCGCCGAGCGCTGGTCGCGGGTCTGCTTCGAGGGAGTGCCGCAGTTCCCCCGCCACCCGAAGAGCAGCTTCGCCGCGTCGACCCCGGCCACGGACGGCGCGAGGGTCGTCGCGTGGTTCGGTTCGGAGGGGCTCCACGCCTTCTCGGTGGACGGCGAGCCGCTCTGGACGAGGGACCTCGGGCCGGTCGACGCCGGGTTCTTCCGCGTCCCCGACGCGCAGTGGGGCGTCGCGACGTCGCCGATCCTGTTCGAGGGGAAGCTCTTCCTCCAGTCGGACGCGCTGGCCGATTCGTTCCTGGTGGCGCTCGACGCCGCGACCGGGGAGGAGCTCTGGCGGACGGCGCGGGACGACGTCCCGACCTGGTCGACGCCGACCGTCCACGTCGGCGACGGCCGGCGGCAGCTGATCTGCAACGGGTTCCAGCACATCGGCGGGTACGACCTCGACACCGGCGAAGAGCTCTGGACCCTGCGGGGGGGCGGCGACATCCCGGTCCCGACGCCGATCGTCGGCGACGGACGGATCTTCGTCACCAACGCGCACGGGATGATGGCGCCGATCTACGCGATCCGGACCGACGCCGAGGGGGACCTCCTGCCGGACGACGAGGAGTCCGAGGGGATCGAGTGGTTCCTGCCGCGGCGCGGGAACTACATGCAGACGCCCCTCCTCCATGACGGCAGGCTCTACCTCGCCGGCGACAGCGGCGTCCTCTCGTGCCTCGACGCGGCGACCGGCGAGACCGTCTACCGCCAGCGGCTCGGCTCCGGGAGCTCCGGTTTCTCCGCGTCGGTCGTCGCCGGCGACGGCAAGCTGTACGCCACCAGCGAGGTGGGGGTCGTCTACGTCGTCGAGCTCGGCGAGGAGTTCATCCTCCTCGACGTCAACGAACTCGGCGAGACGTGCATGGCGACGCCGGCGATCTCCGACGGCGTGATCTACTTCCGCACCCGGGGCCACCTCGTGGCGGTCGGCGCGCCCGACGAGGGATGACGTTCCCCGCCGGCGGCGCCGCCGCTCAGAACGACCGGTCCTCGAAGCAGTAGAGCGCCCGCTGGGTCCGGACGAAGACGTGCCGGCCCGAGATCGCCGGCGTCGCCCAGATCTCCTCCTCGAGCTCGCCGACCGACACGACCTCGAAGTCGGCGCCGGCGGAGAGGACGGTCAGCGTCCCCTCGTGGCTGGCGAGCAGCAGCCGATCCCCGGCCGCGACGGGGGACGCGAAGTAGCCGGTCCCCTCGACCCGCTCGGACTTCGCCGTCGACCCGTCGGCCGGATCGAGGGCGCTCAGGATCCCGCCCTCCTTCAGGAGGTAGAGGAACCCGCCGTGCAGGAGCGGGGACGGGATGTTCGGGAGCGACCGCTTCGCCCGCCAGAGGATCGCGTCCTCCGTCAGGTCCCCCTCGCCTCCCAGGCGGATCGCGTACAGCCCGCTCTCGGCGAACGACCGGGCGCGGACGAACGCCCACTCGGTCGCGTCGAGCTCGCCGCTCTTGTCGAGGTCGTAGAGGAACCAGACCGGCACGATCCCGAGGTCCTTCGCCTCCGCGCGCGAGAGGGTCCCCCCCTCGTCCGCGTCGTACGTCTCCCGCGCCTCGCTCCACTCCATCGTCACCTTCGGGACGCCGAGCTCCGACGGGGCGGCCATCCACGAGTGGACGTAGAGCACGTCGCCGTCGAGGACCGGGACCGACTTCGCCTGCCACGCCATCCCGGTCACCCACCACCGCCGCGCGCCGGTCGCGGCGTCGTAGCCGGCGACCTCGTACGAACCGGAGACGATCAGCTCCCGCGTCCCGTCGTCCGCGGTCCGCACGATCGGGGTGGAGAATCCGTGCGTCACACCGACCCGCGGCGTCCGCCACCGCTCCTCTCCGGTCGCCGCGTCGACGGCGAGGAGGAACGAGTCGACGTCCTGGTCGCAGAGGAGGACCAGCCGGTCGTCGACGAGGATCGGCGACGCGGCGAGGCCGTACGGGGTCTTGTACGGGCCCATCTCGCGCCGCCACCGCTCCTCGCCCGCGGCGTCGTACGAGACGAGTCCGAACCGCTCGAAGAAGACGAAGACGTTCTCCCCGTCGGTCGCCGGCGTCGGGGAGACGGGGGAGTTCACGCCCGCGTGCGGCGACTCGAGCTCCTTCGGCGCCGCCCGCCGCCACCGCTCCTCGCCCGTCTCCCGATCGAGGCAGATCGTGAGGAGCGCGACGCCGTCCGCCGCGGTCAGGAAGATCGCGTCGTCGGTCAGGACCGGCGACGAGTAGCCGGGCGGGACCTCCGTCCGCCAGCGGAGGTTCTCCTCCTTCGACAGCGCCGCCGGAAGGGACGCCTCCGCGACCCCTTCGCCGTTCGGTCCGCGGAACCGGGACCACGGATCCCCGGTGAGCAGCGGGAGCAGGGAGAGGGTCGCGAGCACGGCGCGCGGCCGGGCGCCGAACGGGATCCGGTTCATCGTCGTCATCCTCCGATCGATCGGTCCGGGAATCCGACGCGCCCCACGATCGGGAGCTTCAGCGCCGGGGTCCGGAGGTCGACTCCGAACACGAGTCCGAGCACGTTCGCCTCGATCCCCTCCGCCAGCCCGGCCGACAGCCCGAGCACGCCGAGGAGGTTCAGCTGCCCGCCGGTCCCGCTCTCGGTCCGCTCGAACAGCCCGCCCCCCTCGAGCCAGTCCTTGCCGATCGCGTGCGGCGGGAGCTCGACGGTCAGCTCGGGGACCGCGCGGAGGACGTGCGACACGAAGGTGTTCGAGTTCGGGCCGGGGAAGACGCGGTAGGAGGCCGCGTACGGGTACGACTCGGCCGCGGCGAGGATCTTCGGGATCGCGGCCGCCGCCCGCGCGCCGCGGAGCTCCTCGATCACGACCGGCGCCGCGCCGAACCACCGCCGGTCGGGGACGTCCTCGCGCACCGCCACCACGCGCCCGCCGTCCCGCCTCCGGCCGCGGAACCCGACGACGTCGAGGACCGTGTACCCGGCGGCGCCCGGGTTGACGGCGATCCACGAGTGGACGGAGAACCAGCCGCGCCACC
>JBICIB010000611.1:0-2539 GCA_043101415.1 Planctomycetota bacterium JB042
CGAATCGGGGTGAGCCGTCCGTCTCCGCACGGGTGAGGCCCGTCGGGATCGGGAGAGGGAGGGGGTAGAGAGCGCCTTTGAGCCAGCGACGCCCGAACCGACCTCGGTGAACTCGCCGACGCACGGCGGAGCGAAGGGAGTCCAGCGGAGCGGGCGGACCGACCTCCGGCGCAGCCGCCTGCTTCGAACCCGGCCCACCGCGTTCCCGACACGCGTGCCGCCCGTGGGCCCCGCGGCCGAATCCCCGTTCACCACCCCGCGCGCAGCGGACCCCCGCGCAGCGGTCCATCGCTCCACGCGAAGTGCCCCAGCCCGTATCCTTCGTGCCATGCCCCGACCTTCCTCCCCCACGGTCACCGCCCTGCGTCGCTCCATCTCCGCCGCCGCCGGCCGCCTCGCTCCTCACACCGTCCGCACGCCCTCGGAGCGTTCCGATGCCTTGTCGCGGTTCGGCAGCGGCGAGGTCTGGCTGAAGCACGAGGAGTTCCAGCGGACCGGGTCGTTCAAGTTCCGGGGGGCGCTGAACAAGATCCTGACCCTCTCCTCGCGCGAGCGACGGGCGGGCGTCGTGGCGGCGTCGACCGGGAATCACGGGATCGCGGTGGCGGAGGCGCTCCGGGTCGCGGGCGGAACGGGGACGGTCTTCGTCCCGCGGGGCGCGGCGCGGGAGAAGGTCGCGCGGATCCGCGCGCGGGGGGTCGAGGTGCGGGTCCACGGGGACGACTGCGTGGAGGCGGAGGCGTTCGCGCGGGCGGAGTCGGAGGAGAGCGGGCGGCCGTTCGTGTCGCCGTACAACGACCTCGACGTGATCGCCGGGCAGGGGACGGTCGGGGTCGAGCTGGCGGAGGACGTCCCCGGGCTCGACGCGGTCTTCGTCGCGGTCGGGGGCGGCGGGCTGATCGCGGGGACGGCGGGGTGGCTGACGCGCGGGCGACGGCGGCCGCGGATCGTCGGGGCCCAGCCGCGTCGCTCGGACGTGATGCGACGGTCGCTCGCTGCGGGCCGGATCGTCGACGTCCCGTCGGGCGAGACGCTCTCCGACGCGACCGCGGGCGGGATCGAGGCGGGGTCGGTGACGTTCGACCTCTGCCGGCGGCTCGTCGACGAGATCGTGTCGGTCACCGAGCGGGAGAACGAACGCGCGATGCGGTTCCTCCTCGAGGAGGAGCGCGTGGTGGTCGAGGGCGCGGCCGCGGTCGCGGTCGCGGCGTACCGGAAGACGCGGCGCCTGCACGCGGGGAAGCGGGTCGCGATCGTCCTCTGCGGCCGGAACGTCGCGAAGGAGGTCGTGCGCCGGGTGCTCGTCGGCTGACGCCGCCCGCGGCCGCCGGTTCGGCGCGGGAGGGAATTCCACCTCAAGTCGAGCCCCTCCCGGCCGATGGAGAGAGGTGGACCCCTCGGCCCCGGAGGGGAAGGGGAATCCATGATCCGCTCGTTTCGCATCCTCGTCCTCGTGGCGCTCTCGGCGTCGCCGGCCGCCGGCGGCGATCCGCCGGTGATCTGGATCCAGAAGGGGGCATCCGGCCACGTCGAGACGTACGCCGGGAACGGGCTCCACGCGTCGGCGAAGGTCACCGATCCCGACGAAGACCTCTTCTCCGTCGAGGCGAAGGTGTTCGACGAGGAGACCGTCCACTACGACGGGCCGATGACCGCGGGCTGGTTCTCGTACCATCATCTCCACCTCCCCGCGCTCCTGCTCCCCGAGAAGCTCCACGCGTTCGTCGTCACCGCGACGGACGCCGAGGGGAACGAGACGGTCGAGGTGATCGGTCTCCTGCCGTACCTTCCTCCGGTCGTCACCTCCGTGGCGCTCACTCCGTCGGTCCCGTCGGCCTCCGACACGATCCTCGTGACCGCGACGCTCGACGAGGAGCACCCGACCGGCGGGCGGGTCCTCGGGCACCTCCAGGGCGGACTCCACGACGAGTGGTTCGAGGTCCCGATGACGTGGGACCCGGAGGCGGAGCGGCTCGAGGGGACGATCGACGGGTTGGCGTTCGGCGGGCTGCTCGGGATCGAGGTGGTCGGGACGGATTCGTGGAGCTCGTCCGCGCCGTTCGAGCTCGCTCCCGTCCCGGTCCTCCCCGCGGCGCTCGCGTTGGACGCGGTCTCCCCCGCGGCCGGCGCGCTCCAGTCCGGCGTGCCGGTCACGCTCCAGGGGGACGGCTTCCTCCACGACGTCGACGGCGGCACGCTCGTCGTCCGCTTCGGCGACGTCGAGGCCGAGGTCCTCCCGTCCTTCCCGAGCGACGAGTCGATCGTCGTCGTCCCCCCCGCCGTGCTCGTCCCGGGGAGCGTCGACGTCTCGGTGACGTGCACCAAGGGCGGGGAGCCGACGAGCGCGGCCCTCGCCGGCGGATACACGTACCTCCCGGGTCCCGCCGTCGTTTCGTTCGATCCGAGCGGGGCGTCGACGGCGCTCGGGTTCGAGATGCGGATCCTCGGATCGGGGTTCCTCGACGAGGCCTCGGGGACGGAGGCCGAGGTCCGGCTCGGCGGGGTCGAGGCCGCGACGGTGGAGGTGCTCGGGGACGGC
>JBICIB010000612.1:0-5179 GCA_043101415.1 Planctomycetota bacterium JB042
ATGGTGGCGAGGACGGCGATCTCGACCATCTGCCCGATCGTCATCAGGCCGCCGCCGCCGACGCCGAAGATCGCGTTGATCGAGTCGCTGACCTCGGAGACCCCGGCGACCCGAAGCTGCAGTTCGCTCAGGAAGTCGGCGGTGTGGACGAAGTAGAACTGGTGGATGATGCTCACGGGGACCGCGAGGAGGAAGAGCGTCAGCAGCGGCTGCCGCTTCGCCTCGCCGAGCGCCTCGAACGTCGCGTTCCGCTCCCCTGCCCCCGCCGCCGGGGGCGTGTGCGGCAGCGTCAGGCAGTACGCCGCCATCAGGACCCCGAGGAGCGCGCTGAGGCGGAACGCGTCCGACCGTCCCGCGTCCTGCGCCGCCGCGACGACCTCCGCCGCGCCGTCCGGCGTGTGGAACGCCCCGAGGAAGTGGCCGAAGCCGATCCCCGCCGCGATCCACCCGACCGTCCCCCAGACCCGGACCCGGCCGAAGTCGCGGTCCCGGTCGGCGATGTGGTGGAACGCGAGCGAGTTCGTCAGGGCGATCGTCGGGGCGTAGACGATCCCGTACAGCAGCGCGATCGCGAGGAACGGGACGAACGCCGTCGTCGACGAGAGGAACCAGGCGAGCACCGCGCCGACGAGGTGGCTGGCCGCGAGGAACCCCTCGGTCGCGTAGCGCCGATCCGCGAACTGGCCCGCGAGGAACGGACCGATGATCGCGCCGACCGCGCTGACCGAGAAGATCGCTCCGACCTCTCCCTGCGAGAAACCGACGTGGCCGAGCAGGTACGGATAGAGGATCGGCAGCCACGCTCCCCAGATCGCGTACTGGAGGAACATCATCACGGAGAGGCGGACGAGGGGCGGTCGGCCGGCGCTCGCGTCGGCCATCACTTCACCTCCCGGAGCTTCACCGCGCACCGCTCCTTCGCCGCGATCAGCGCCGCCTCGAGGACGCGCTGGGTCTCGTACGCGTCGGCGAAGTCCGGCAGCGGCACCTCGGGCCGCCGGCCGGCGAGCACGCGGCAGATGTCCGCGGCCATGTTCGTGAAGCCGTGCTCGTAGCCGATCACGTGGGCGTCCGGCCACCAGTGACGTGCGTACGGATGGTGCTCGGCCTGGGTGCACATGACGCGGGTCCAGCCCTGGGTGGCGGGGCTCGCGGTCGCGTCGAGGACCCACAGGAGGTTCATCTCCTCGAAGTCGAACCGCAGCGACCCCTTCTCCCCGTTCAGCTCGAGCGTGTTCCGGTTCTGGTGACCCGGGGCCAGCCGCGTCGCCTCGAAGCTCGCCACCGCGCCCCCCTTGAACGACGCGAGGAACAGCACGCAGTCGTCGACGTCGCTCCGTCCCTTCTTGCGCGTCCCGGGGACGGTCCGCTCGGTGACGAACGTCCTCGAGACCGCGCCGTGCACCTCCGTGATCTCGTCGCCGGTCACGAACCGCGCCATGTCGACGATGTGCGCGTTCAGGTCGCCGTGCGCGCCCGAGCCCGCGCGCTTCTTCCGGAACCGCCAGAGGAGCGGCACCTCCGGCCCGCCCCAGCTCTGCAGGTACGTCGCCCGCACGTGCCGGATCCTCCCGAGCTTCCCCTGCTTCACGAGGCGGTGCGCGAGCGCGACGGCGGGGCAGCGGCGGTAGTTGAACCAGACGAACGTCCGCGACCGCTTCGCGCGCCTCGCCGCGTCCCGCATCGCCCGCGCGTCGGCGAGCGTCCCGGCCAGCGGCTTCTCGCAGGCGACGTGCTTCCCCGCCTCGAGCATCGCGATCGACTGATCCGCGTGGAGGTCGTTCGGCGTCCCGACGTCGACGAGCTCGACCTCCTCGTCCTCCGCGATCGACCGCCAGTCGGTCGTCGTCCGCTGCCACCCCCACCGCTTCGCGAAGGCGCGCAGCTCCCGCTCGTCGCGCCCGCAGACGGTGCGCAGCACGGGCCGGAGCCGGACGTCCTCGAAGAACCGCGGGACCTGCGACCAGGCGTTCGAATGCGCCCGGCCCATGAACTTCTGGCCGAGGAGGGCGATGGAGAGCGACTTCGGCATGGCGAGGGGGCTCCGGACGACGTGGGCGGGGACTCTAGCACGACGGCGAGCGGGCTGGAGGCTGGGGACCGGGGGATGCGGAGTCGACGTCCTCTCCGGTCCTCGCGCGCTCCGGACGAGCCGGCGACGACCGAGCCGAACCGAAGGTCCCCGAGCGCGATTCCGAACCTCGCCCCCCCAGCCCCCGGCCCCCGGTCCCCGGTCCCCGACCCTCCCGTTAGACTCTCCTCCCGTCCCCGCCCGCCCGGCCCCGTGGAGCCCGCCCATGCCCCAGCCCTTCGAACCCCGTTTCATGCCGATCGGCGTCCTGACGGCGGCGCTGCAGGAGCTGACGCCGCGCGAGGCGCGGGACGCCGACCCCGACCTCGCGATCGAGGACTGGCTGCGGTTCGCGGCCGAGCTCGGCGCGGACGAGATCCAGCTCTCGGCGGCGCTCCACCCGTCCGAGGCGGACGTCCCGCCGGAGGCGATGCTCGACCCGGTCGCGAACACCCTCGACCTCCGGGCCCCGTTCGACGACGCGCGGGCGGCGCGGGTGCGGGCCGCCGTCGAGGAGACCGGGGTCGGCATCGCGGACCTCGCGTACTTCGACAACCTCCTCCATCCCGATCCGGCGATCCGCGCGAAGAAGCACGCGTTCATGATCCGGGTGTTCGACGCCGCGGAGCGCCTCGGCGTCCGCGCGGTCTGCGGCTTCGTGGGACGGAACTTCGAGGTCCCGATCGAGGCGAACCAGCGCGACTTCGTCGATGCGTTCGTGCCGCTCCTGAAGGAGGCGAAGGCGCGCGGGCTCGAGTACCGCGTCGAGCAGTGTCCGATGCCCGGGTGGACGACGGGCGACTCGTGGGTGAACAACATCGGCCACGTCCCGGGGACCTGGATCGCGCTCCATCGGATCTGCGAGGAGCACGACGTCGGCGACCAGTTCCGCATCCACTACGACCCGTCGCACGCGGTCCTCATGGGCCAGGACACCCGGTCGATCTTCCAGGTCCTCCGCGACGAGGGGTACCCGTTCCTGATCTCCGGCTTCCACGTGAAGGGGCAGGTCGTCGACGCGCGCGGCTGGTCGACCTGGGGCTCGCCGGGGCAGGTGATGCAGCGCGGGGACTGGCGCGACGGCGCGCCGTCCGACGACCCCCGCGACCACGTGAACGCGTGGAAGAAGCAGGTCGTCCTCTGCGAGCACGAGCTCCCCGGCACCGCCCGCCACGACCCGCTGGCGTACCTCCAGAACCGGTCCGTCGACTGGCTCGACCACCAGCTCGCGGCGCGCGAGCTGCTGGACCTCGACGTCGCGTCGACCCCGCTGGTCGTGGAGCACGAGTACCCTCCGGCCCGGATCCAGGACCGGGAGAGGCTGAAGCCGATCCTCGAGGGGTCGATCGCGTTCACGCGGAAGATCGACGAGGCGGCGGCGTGCATGTTCGCGCTGCAGAACGAGGTCCTCCCGGCGCAGGGGATCCCGGTGCAGGGGATCGGCCGGGAGCCGTTCCGGAGCTGACGGGGATGTGCCGGCCGCTCCGGACCCGGATGCTCGCGACGTTCGTCCTCGTCCTCGCGGGCGGGGGCGGCCTGCCTGCGGCGCTCGAGGACCCGCCCCCGACGCCCCGGCGGGAACGTCCGCCGAACGTCCTCCTCGTGATCGCGGACGACTTCGGCGTCGACGCCTTCGACGCCCGCGCCGGAAGTCCGATGCGGGCGCGCACGCCGTGCCTCGACCGGCTCCGCGCCGAGGGGGTGACGTTCACGCGGACCTGGGCGAACCCCGTCTGCTCGCCGACGCGGGCGACGATCCTGACGGGGCGGTACGCCTTCCGAACCGGGGTCGGGAACGCGGTCAAGCTGGTGCGCCCCGGACTGCCCCGGGAAGAGCTCACGATCCCGGAGGCGCTCGACCTCGCGCCGGAGCTCCGCTACCGACACGCGGCGTTCGGAAAGTGGCACCTCGGCAACGTCCAGCTCGGCGGAGCCGACGCCCCGAACCTGGCCGGCTTCTCGCACTTCTCCGGCTCGCTGTTCGGCGCCAACCCGAATCGGGACGACGGCACGAACGGGTACTTCAGGTGGCGCCACGTCGAGAACGGCGTGACGACGATCAGGAAGGGGTACCGGCCGACGGCGATGGTCGACGACGCGCTCGCGTGGATTCGTTCCGACGGGCGCCCGTGGTTCGCGCAGGTCGCGTTCTCGCTCCCCCACTCGCCGCTGCACGCCCCGCCCGCCGCGCTCCACTCCGCGGAACTCCCGGACGATCCGCCCGAGGAGGCGCCGTTGCCGTACTTCCGGGCGATGGTCGAGGCGATGGACCGGGAACTCCTCCGCCTGCTGGTCGGCCTCGGTCGGAGCCGCCCACGGACGGTCGTCGTGTTCGTCGGAGACAACGGCACCGACGGCGTCGTGGTCGAAGCGGCCGGCGAGGCCAGCGAGGCGCAGTCGAAGGGGATGACGTTCGAGGGCGGGATCCACGTCCCGCTCGTCGTCGTCGGGCCCGACCTCGCGGCCGGACACACCTGCGACGCGCTCGTCAACACCACCGACCTCTTCGTGACGATCCTCGACCTCGCCGGGGTGCCCCGGGCCGACGTCGAGGCCGCCGCCCGCGGCCCGCTCGACTCCGAGAGCCTGGTGCCGCTCCTCCGCGACCCCGACCGCGCCGGCCCGAGGGACCTGGCCCTGGCCGAGGTGTTCGCGGACGACCCCGGGCTCCACACGTTCCGGGCCGTGCGGGACGAGCGGTACAAGCTGATGCGCCGGGAGGGGGACGAGGACGTCTTCCGCGAGTGGCTGTTCGACCTCGAGCGGGACCCGCGGGAGGAGCACGACCTGCTCGAAGGCACCGTCTCCGACCAGGCGCGTTCCATCCGCGACCGACTCGCCGCCCGGCTCGACGCGCTCCGCGAGGAGAAGTGAGCCGACCGGCGGCGTGATAGACTCCGATCCCCGAGGCCGTACCGGCACGGCCTCCCGCCCCGCCCGCTCCGCCCCGCGGAGACCACCCGGAGGAGAACATGCGATCGCTCCCGTTCCTCGCCGTCCTCGGCCTCGCCGCGCTCGTCCCCGCCACCGCGTCCGCCCAGCAGTGCGTCTGGGGGAGCTTCGACGGCAGCCGGATCAACTACGGCGACGGCCCGTTCACCGGGGTCG
>JBICIB010000613.1:0-5128 GCA_043101415.1 Planctomycetota bacterium JB042
GTTCGACGACGCGCCGCCGTACGACGGGGACGGACTGCGCCGACTCGCGCCGCGCACGCACGGACAGATCGACATCGCGCGGCGTCTCCTCGAGAAGGCGCCGGGAGCCCGGCCGATCGGGTTCGAGTTCACGGCGGAGGCGGGGCGGTTGTTCGTCGTCCGCCTGGCGGGCGCCACCGTCCTCCCGGCCGAGCGCGCCGCGGCGGCGAACGCGCTCGAGGCCGCCGAAGCCTCCGGTTCGACGCTCGAGGTCGTCGAGGGGGCCGCCCCTTCGACGGCGGCGGTCCCTCCGCCCCGTCCGCCCGAGCCGGCGCGGGCGGCCCTCCTCGACGACGCCGTCGTCGCGCCGGTCGCGCAGGGGAACCGGATCACCTCCGGCGTCGCCGCGGGGCGGCTCGTCTTCTCGGCCGCGACCGCGCTGCACTGCCACCGGGCCGGCGTCCCCGCCATCCTGGTGTGCGACGCGGCCGAGGAGCGCGGTCACGGCGAGTTCCCGGCCTGCCGGGGGATCCTGTTCGTCGGCGAGCTCGAGGGGGAGCGGGCGCGGGAGGTCGGAGCCCGGGCGAGGCGTCCGGTCCTCGGGCTCTCGCCGGAGGTCGAGCTCGACGCGCGCGCCGCCTGCCTCCGCGTCCACGGTCAGCTCGTGCGGGAGGGAGACCCGGTGACGCTCGACGCCGACGGCGGCCGGCTGTTCCTCGGGGAGCTCGCCGTCGAGGAGCCGACGGAGCCGCTCGAGTGACCGGGGCCGCGTCCCTGGCGCTGGCGCTCCCGCTCCTCGCGCCGGTCCCCGAGGCGGTCGGGGAGATCGACGCGATCACCGCACGCCTCGCCGCCGACTACCGGATCACGGTGGCGTGGCAGCCGTGGCAGGTCGTGCCGATCGCGGACGTGACGATCGACTGGGCCGACCGGGACGACCTCGACCGCCTCCTCCATTACGCCCGCTGGTTCGACGAGGAGTGGCGGCGGTATCCGATCGAGCTGGTCGACGCGTCGGGGCTGCTGCAGGTCTGGCTCGTCGAGGGGGTCGACAGCGGCGACGGCGAGCGGGTCGCGTATCCCGGGTACGACGTCGAGGTGCTCGTCTACCAGTTCCCCGAGGAGGGGGAGATCGAGGAGCACGAGGCGTACTACCGGCAGGTCGTCCACCACGAGCTGTTCCACATGCTCGAGGAGGAGTGGAACGGCGACGGCTATCACCACGACGACGAGTGGGCGGCCGTCAACCCGTTCGGCTTCGCGTACGACCCCGGCGTCCCGGACGAGCTGCAGGGGCTCCCGGCGAGCCATCCGGCGCAGGGGATCGTGTCGTACTACGCGGCGACCTCGATGACCGAGGACCGGGCGGAGGTCTGGGGGCTGATGCTCGACCGCTCCGGCTGGCGGAACCTCGACGTCTGGCGGCGGGACGACACGGTCCTCGCGGCGAAGGTCGCCCTGCACGAGGCGTTCGTCCGGCGCCACGTCCCGACGTGCGACGCGGCGTGGTGGCGGGCGCTGCGAGAGTCGCTCGACGCGCCCTCGGTCGAGGGCGGCGCCGCGCCGGCGGACCTCCTCGAGGACGGGTAGCGAGCGCGCGAGGCCCGGCGGCACGGAAGCTCAGCGGCCGAAGTCGTCGTCGGCGGGGAGCGTGCTCGGCGTCATCGTCCGGACGAACAGGAACCCGTCGCAGATCTCCGGCCAGCGGGCGACCCCGAACCGGTGCGACAGGGGACGCGCGGCGAGCTGGTCGCGCAGGAAGCTCGCCGGGCCGTCCTCGGGGACGGCGCGCAGGTCGACGAAGAGGAGCTCCTCGCCGGTGCGGAGGGCGAGCTCCTCGAACGAACCGGGCGGCGGCGCGGGGAGGTCGAACGGCGGCTGGTTCACGATCGCCGCCGCGCCGCCCCCGGCCGTGACGAGGATCGACCGCGCCCGGTCCCCGAACGCCTCGCGCGCCGCGTCCCCGGCGGTCCGGAACCCCTCGAACGAGACGGACTCGTCGTCGATCGCGACCGCCGTCGGGCGGCGCGCGGCGTGGCTCGCCTCGATCCAGACCACGATCCTCGCGTCGGGGTGGCGCTCGGTCGCCAGCCAGACGAGGTTGTCGGCGATCGTGCGGGCGCGGAGCCGGCCGCCGTCCGCGCGCGTCTCCGGCCGTCGGAACCGGAGGCGGAGCTCGGCCTGGACGAGGAAGCAACGAAGCGTCCGGAGCATGAACGAGACGTCGGTCGCGCCGTGGTGGCGGACCCACGGCCCGTCCGGGTCGGCGACGAGGCGCTCGATCGCGGCGACGATCTCCCGGTCGCGCTCGAGCTGGTCCTCGGTCGGGAAGAACGGGCTGAAGTCGAGACGTCGGCGGGCCTTCTCCAGTCCGGTCCGCAGCGCGTCCGGCAGGTTCGCGCCGTCCGGGGCGTCGAGCCAGGCGAGGAACGCGCCGAGCCACTCCTCGGACCCGCGGCCGGTGAACTGCGGGTCGATCCCCGCGAACCGGAGCGGTCGTTCGCCGCCGAGGGACTCGCGGGCGTACCGGACCAGCGGGAGGCACTGGGCGGACGCGCCGAAGACCGCGTGCAGTCCCCAGCTCGCCGCTTCGTCGGTCCGGCGCTCGGGGTCCGCGAGCTTCCGCCGCATGACGTGGCAGTCGTACAGCCCCGACTCCCAGGCGAGGACCGAGAACCCCTTCTCGCGGTGGAGGGCGCGGACGAGACGTGAGAGGAGGAGGAAGCCGGCGCCGTCTCCGTACGAGGGCGTGCCGAGCAGGACGACGCGCGCGTCGCCGAGGGCGGAGAGGACCGGCGCGAGGTCGGCGTCCGAGGTCTAGGCGGCCGGGATCGCCGCCGCGTGCGCCCGGAGCGCCTCGACGCGCGCCTCCGTCGCGTCGGGGTCCGCTTCGCCCGGGGGCGAGGCGGAGGCGACGGCGGCGAGGAAGAGGACGGCGAGGACGGCGAGGACGGCGAGGACGGCGGAGGGGAGGCTCGGCATTCGCGGCATCGTACCTCCGACGCGAGGGGGGGCGGAGCGGGCGGGCGGTCCGGCCGCGCCCCGGAGAGGAGGGGAGTAGCATGGAGGGATGCTCGGATCGACCCTCCTCTCCGCCGCCGTGTGCCTCGCCGCCGCCGCTCCGTCGCCGCCGCCCCCGCCGAAGCTCGACAAACGGGCGATCGAACGGTTCGCCGAGCGGTGGTTCGAGGCGCGGCCGCCGACCCGGTTCGCGGACTGGGACGAGGCGCGGCGCGCGGAGCTGCTCGACGAGGCGGCGCAGGTCGCGGTCCCCGAGGGGGCGCTCGAGGACGTGGTCGAACTGCTCTGGAAGGCGGCGCGGAAGCACGGACCGCGGACGCGGAACGACGAGTTCGAGACGCCGTTCGGGAAGGCGAGCTGGCTGCAGTCCGGGCGCGGGAAGGGGAAGGGGCTGGTGCTCGGCCTGCACGGCGGGGGAGAGGGCGCGGGGTCGGCGAGCGAGGCGACGCGCTGGGTCGCGAAGGGGTGCATCGGCATCTACCCGCAGGGGATCCGCCTGGTGCACGACACCTGGAACACCGTCCACGGCGAGCGGTTCCTCCTCACGCTGATCGAGCTCGCGAAGCTCCGGCACGAGATCGATCCGGACCGCGTCTACTCGATGGGGTTCAGCATGGGCGGGACCGGGTCGTGGTTCCTGGCCGGACGGCACCCCGACCTCCTCGCCGGGAGCCGCCCCTGCGCCGGCGTGCTGATGGCCCAGCCGAAGAGCCAGCTCGAGACGAAGGAGGAGGTCGAGGCGCTGCAGCACGGCTTCGTCCCGAACGTGCGGAACCTGGCGATGGACTACTTCATCGGGCTGGAGGACCGGAACTGCATGCCCGGGACGTACCTGTACGTCTGGGACCGGATCCTCGAGCTGCGCGCCGAGGACCCGGGGGGGTACCGGGACATCCGCTTCGACGTGATCCCCGGGCTCGCCCACGCCTTCCCGCCGGGAGAGCCGACGGCCGGCATCGCGCGGGTGATCGAGCACCGCCGGAACGCGTTCCCTGACAAGCTGGTCTGGGAGTACGTCAGCGACCCGTACCCGCTCCCCGCGCCGGACGCGCCGGTCGGGCGGCTCCCGAAGCACCACTTCTACTGGCTGCATTGCGACCGCCCGGTCGACCGGATGCGGGTCGTCGCCGAGCGGGACGGGAACGAGTTCGACGTCACGGTGGAGCGCGTCGCGCCCGGGGCGCTGTCGATCCTCCTCCGACCCGGGGTGTTCGACCCGGGGCGGGAGGTCGTCGTCCGGGTGAACGGAGAGGAGACGTGGCGCGGGCGGCCGTCGCCGTCGTTCCGGACGATCGTGGAGTCGTTCGACGCGAAGCTCGACCGCACGCTCGTGTTCGATCGGGCGGCGCCGCTGGTCGCCGACTGAGCGTCGGTTCGACGGGGGGAGGATCGGGCCGCGACGCACCGCGTCGGGCGGTGCGCCTCGCCGGGCCGCCTCCTGCATCCGATGCGTGATCTCGCTCGGATCTCCGTTGTCGGGGCTTTCGCTCGGGCCGCTCCGCGACGACAATGCGCGTCGGGATGCCGCCACGAAGCGGGAAGAGGAAAGGTCGAGATCCGTGACAGAACTTCGCGTGCTCGTCATCGATGACGAGGAGCTGGTGCGGGACGTGCTCGCGCGCCTCCTCCGGCGTCTGGGGGCCGAGGTCGTCTCCGAGGCCGACGGCGAGGGAGGCGTCGCGCGGTACGCCGAGGCGATGTCCGACGGCCGCCGCTTCGACGCGGTCCTCGTCGACCTGACGATCTCGGGAGGGCGCGACGGCAAGGAGGTGGTCTCCGAGCTGTTGGGCGTCGACCCCGACTGCCGGGCGATCGTCTGCTCGGGCTACTCGAACGACCCGGCGCTCGTCGACCACGCCCGGTTCGGGTTCCGCAGCCGGATCACCAAGCCGTTCCGGATGGCGGACCTCCGCCGCGCGCTTTGGGAGGCGACCGGCCGGGGAGGCGAGGGGGACGGCGCGAACTGAACCGTCAGGCGTCGCCGCTCGCCTCGTCGGCGATCGCCTCGATCTCGTCGCGGTCGTGGCGCCGCCCGCGTCCGACCCCGGGGCAGAACGCGGCGACGTCCCGCTTCCAGGTGGCGCGCTTCAGGTTCTCCTTCCAGAACGGCCAGGTCCGGCACTGGACC
>JBICIB010000614.1:0-2885 GCA_043101415.1 Planctomycetota bacterium JB042
CGGCGAGCCACGAGAATCGTGACGGCGCCATCCCCGCGAGCCCGGCCACGCAGCTCGTGACCTCGGTCAGCATCGGGACCGGTCGCGAGAGGAGGATCGCCCACGCGCCGTACCGGTCGACGAACCGCCGGAGCGGCTCGACGTCGCGCTCGCCGACGAGACGCCGGAACGCGCCCCGCCCGAACCGGCGGCACGCGAAGAAGCCGATCCAGGCCGAGGCCATCGCCCCCGCGAACGACGCGGCCGCGCCGAGCATCACGCCGCAGAGGAACCCGGCGAGGGTCATCAGCACGCTCGAGGGGACCGGGAGCACGAGGTCCGCGGCGAGCAGGCCCGCGATCGTCGACGCGGCGAGGGCGGGTCCGTGCTCCCGGTCCGCGAGCGAGAGGAGTCGGTCGCGAAAGAGGCTCTCGTCGGTGAGGCCGAGCGCCTCCGCGGCCAGGAACGTCACCGTCAGCAGCGTGACCAGCGAGAGGGTCACGCCGAGGAGAGCGACGGTTCCGCGTCCGAGCGCCATGCCGACCTCGTGCTGCGAAGGGTGGGGCGAAGGGAGGGTCGAGATGGTAGTCTGCGCGGTTCTCGCTCGCCAAGGAGTCCGCATGGGGCTGTACGAAGAGCTCGCGTGGCGCGGCATGATCCACGACGAGACCGAGGGCGTGAAGGATGCGCTCGCGGCCGGGAGCGTGCGCGCCTACATCGGCTTCGATCCGACGGCCGACTCGCTGCACGTCGGCTCGCTGGTCCAGCTCGTCACGCTGCGGCGGCTGCAGGCGCACGGGCACGTCCCGGTGGCGCTCGTCGGCGGGGCGACCGGCATGATCGGCGATCCGTCGGGGAAGTCGAAGGAGCGGAACCTCCTCGACGACGGCGCGCTCGCGCGGAACGTGGACGGGATCCGGGCGCAGATCTCCCGCTTCCTCGACTTCGAGGGGGCGAACGCGGCCCTCCTCGTGAACAACCTCGACTGGCTCGGGCCGCTGACAATGATCGACTTCCTGCGCGACGTCGGGAAGCACTTCACCGTCAACAACATGCTGGCGAAGGAGTCCGTGCGGCGACGCGTCCAGTCGGAGCAGGGGATCTCGTACACCGAGTTCAGCTACTCGATCCTCCAGGCGGTCGACTTCCTCGAGCTGTACGACCGTCACGGCGTCACGCTGCAGTGCGGCGGGAGCGACCAGTGGGGGAACATCGTCGCCGGGTCCGACTTCGTCCGCGCGAAGCGGCGGAAGAAGGTGCACGGGCTGACGGTGCCGCTGATCAAGTCGGCGTCCGGCGAGAAGTTCGGGAAGACCGAGGCCGGCACGGTCTGGCTCGACGCGGCGCGGACGTCCCCGTACGACTTCTTCCAGTTCTGGCTCCGGACCGACGACCGGGACGTCGGGAGCTACCTCCGCTACTTCTCCTCGCGCGGGGAGGAGGAGATCGGCCGCATCGAGGCCGAGCACGCGTCCGACCCGTCGAAGCGGGGGGCGCAGCGGGCGCTGGCCGAGGAGATGACGGCGCTCGTCCACGGCGAGGACGCGCTCGCGCAGGCGGTGCGGACGACGGCGCAGCTCCACGGCGGCGGGGGGGCGCTTCGCGTCGCCGACCTCGCCGACGGGGTGGTCGACCGCGACGCGGCGGCGTTCGAGGGGGAGGGGGCGGGCCTCCTGGACGAGCTCCTCGGTTGCGGCCTCGTCCCGAGCAAGAAGGAGGCGCGCCGGTCGATCGAGGGGGGAGGCATCTACGTGAACGACGAGAAGGTCTCGGACGTGCAGCGGAGGCTCCGGCTCGACGAGGCGTCGACGGACGAGGACGGGGTCCGGTACTTCGCGCTCCGGAAGGGGAAGAAGTCGCGCCGGGTCCTGCGGATCACGGAGTCGCGGTGAAGGCCGTCCGCCGCCACCTCGACCACCGCGCCGACGACGCGCCGCCGGGTCCGGCCGAGCGCGGCGTCGTCCTCCTCCACGTCGGAGGGCCGGACACCGAGGACGCCATCGAAGCGTTCCACCTCGCGCTCTGGTCCGATCCGGCCTTCGCACCCCGCACCCTGTCCTCGCCGTTCCCGCGGCGCCGGGCCGAGAAGGAGTGGGCGGCGCGCGGCGACGAGCTCCGGAAGCGGTACGGGCTGATCGGAGGCCGGTCTCCCGTCCGCGACCTGCTCGAGTCGCAGGCGCTCGCGCTCGAGAACCGCCTCCTCGGCCGGCCCGTGATGGCGTCGCGTTCCTCGGGGCCGGTCCGCGTCGTCGTCGGGACGGTGCACGGGGCGCCGACGATGGACGAGGCGGCGGCCACGCTCGCGGCGACGGGCTGCCGCCGCGTCGCGGTCCTGCCGATGTACGTCCACGACGACCCCTCGACCACCGGTCGCGTCGTCGAGGCGTTCGAGCGGGCGTGGAGCACGGCCGGCCGGCCGGCGCCCTTCGCGGCGGCGCGCGGGGTGTCGGGGGATCCGGCCTTCGTCGAGGCGATGATCGGCCGGGTCCGGCGCTCGATCGACCTCGTCCCGAAGGACCTGCGCGACGACGCGTTCCTCCTGTTCACGATGCACTCGCCGCCCGAGTCGAAGGTGCCGCGGGCCCTCATGAAGGAGGTCGAGGCGACCGCCCAGGCGATCATGACCGCCGTCGGCTACGGCGAGGATCGGGCGGCGGTCGCGTTCCAGTCGCTCGGCGCGCCGGCATCGATCCTCTCCCCCGAGGTCGAGGAGTTCGCGGTCGAGCGGGCGAAGGACGGCGAGCAGGCGCTGATCGTGGCGCCGCTCTCGTTCGTGACCGACGCGTTCGAGACCCTCCAGGACCTCGACATCCGCGTCTACCAGGCGGCGGTCGAGGCGGGCGTGAAGCAGTACCGCCGCGTCCCGACCCTGAACGCCGACCCGGCGTTCATCGACCTCCTCGCCG
>JBICIB010000615.1:0-3045 GCA_043101415.1 Planctomycetota bacterium JB042
GGCCGCATCCTCGTCGTCGACGACGAGGAGAACCTCGCCGAGGGGATCCGCGAGAACCTCGAGGCGGAGGGGTACGAGGTCGACGTCGTCGGGGACGGAGACCGCGCGGTGGCCCGGATCCGCGAGCGTCCGTTCGACCTCGTGGTCCTCGACGTGATGATGCCGGGGCGCGACGGCTTCGACGTCTGCGAGACGGTCCGCGCGGACGGGATCGCCGTGCCGATCCTCTTCCTGACCGCGAAGGGAGGGGTCGACGACCGCATCCGCGGGCTGCAGGTCGGCGGGGACGACTACCTCCCTAAGCCGTTCCACCGGCGCGAGCTGCTGCTCCGGGTCCGCGCCATCCTCCGTCGGTGCGGGGGTCGCGGCGGCGGCGGCCGGGGGCAGGGCGACGTCGTCCGCTTCGGCGGGAACGAGGTCGACTTCCGGACGTACCGCGGCACGGCGGCGGACGGGACCGCGCACGAGCTGACGTCGAAGGAGGCGATGATCCTGCGGTTCCTCGACGCGCGCGAGGGAGAGGTCGTCTCGCGCGAGGCGATCCTGAACGCGGTCTGGGGGCACGAGCAGTTCCCGACCACGCGGACGATCGACAACTTCGTCGTCCGGCTCCGGCGCCGGTTCGAGCGCGACCCCGAGCGGCCGCTGCACTTCCGGACCGTGCGGGGCGCCGGCTACCGGTTCACGCGCGAACCGGACGGCGGCGCGTGACCCGTCGCGCCGTCAGTTCCGCGTCTTGAACGTGATGAACCAGAGGAACGTGTAGCGGTTGTACGTCGGGCGCCACTCGAACTCGAACATGTCGAGCGGGAAGAGGGAGAGCGACGTCGAGCGGGACGGCTCGCGGGTCCCCGACGCGACGTACTTCCCCTCGTAGTTCGCGCCGAACTGGAAGATGAAGTCGAGGAACGACCACCGCGTCGAGTCGGTGTCCGCGTCGAAGTCGAACAGGATCGGGAAGTGGAACGACACGTCCTCGTACAGGTCGTCGACGACGTCGACGGCGCCGGAGTGCGAGCCGAGCGGGCCGAGGACGTCGATCCGGACCCGGTCCTCGCGCGGGCTCGGAGAGGGGCCGGCCTGCGCCGCGTCGGGGGTCTCGAACGCGTCCGGCGGGAGGGAGAGACCCTGCGACCGGGCGCGGACCGCGCTCCTGAGCGCGTCGAGCGACACCCCCGGGGTCCCGTCGATCGACGTCAGGCGATCGCCCGAGCGGAGGCCGGCGAGGTAGGCGGGCGACCCGATCACGACGCCGTAGACGACGGTGATCGGTTCGCTCTCGCCGTAGATCTCGGCCGCGAGGTCGGGGGGGACGGTGGCGGCCTGGATGCCGGTCGTCCGCTGGACCCCCTTCGAGTACTCGAGCGGGACGAGGTCGGCGGTCGTCTCGTTCACGACCGCGACGTCCGGCTGCACCGCGACCCTCAGGGAGCTGCGCGGCACGCCGGCCCCGGTCTCGCGCGACACGTCGAACGCGAACGTCGTCCCCGGGCGGAGGCGCTCCGAGAGGAGCTCCTCGAACTGCTGGCGCGACACCAGCTGCGTCCCGTCCATCGCGAGGAGGATGTCCCCGGCGACCAGGCCGGCGCGCGCGGCGTTCGACTCGTCGCCGACGCGGTTCACGTGGACGCCGACCCACGGCTGCACCCCGAGCCGGAGCGCGAGGTCGGCGTTGATCGACGACACCAGGAGCTCGAGGTCGGCCTTCTCCCGCTTCACGGTCTCGGTCCGCTGGATGCGCGGCGCGCCGTCCTGGCCCGGGAGGAGCTTGTAGACGACGCTCCCGCCGTCGGGTCGGGTCGTCTTCGTGAGCTGGACCCCGTCCCGCTGCATCGACACGTACGACGTCGTGCAGGCCGAGAGGCCGGCCGACACGGCGATCGCCAGGATGGGGAGGGAGGTCCTCATGTCGCTCTCCGATGCGGGGTCCGGCGGCGGGAACGACCGGCGCGATCGCCGGGTTCCCGGGGCTCCGCCGGACGGCGGCCGGACGTTCGGGTCAGAACGTCCCCCAGGTTCCGGCCTCGAGGATATGGATCGCGTTCCGCTCCCACCACGCCTGCCACGATTCGGTTTCCGACCGGGGCGAAGGAGGCGGCTCGTCGCCGAACAGCCCCTTCACGAAGGCGAGCGTCCCGCCGTCCCCTTCCTCCGCGTCCGGCTCCGCCAGCCTCGCGGCGAGGTCGGGGTCGGCGACGAGCGACTCGCGGATCTCCTCGAGGCGGAGACGCGCCCCCTCCGCCACGTCCGGGTCGCCGCTGTCGAGGTGGGCGATCAGGTCGGGGATCACCTCGTACGGGGCGCCGAACGTCTCGATCCGGAGACGATTCCCGATCCGACGGACGAGGACCGGCCGAGGACGCGGCTCGTCGGCGAAGGAGGCGGCCGCGGCGGCCGAGGGCTCCGTCGACGCCGGGGCGAGCGCGACCGCCGTGGACCGCTCCGCGGCGGGCGGCGCCGGAGCGACCTCGACCACGTCGGGCGAGGGGGCGTGGACGGCGCGTCCGGCCGGGCGCGCACCCGAGGCCGGCGGCTCGACGTCGACGGCCGCGCGCGGCGCCGGGGCGGAGCGCTCGACCAGGCCCGAGACCTGCGTCCCGACCGTGCGGACGAGCCCCTCGAACCGGACGATGGCGTGCTCGAACGCCGGTCCGTCGATCGCGACGAGCGGCCCGCGGGAGACGTATCGGATCCGCTCGACCGGGACCTCCCGCTCGACGATCTCGGGCGGCGGGACCTCGGCCGGGGGGGCCTCGATCCGCACCGAGCCGGCGTCGCCGAGGACGAGGGAGAGCCCGGCGCCGGGGGCGACGCGCAGCACGTCGCCGGGCCGGGGGACGACCGGGGCGTCCGGGTCCGCGGCGACCGGGCGGCCGTCGCGGAGGAGGGTGCCGGTCCCCGGCTCGAGCGCCAGCGCCACCTCCCGGGCCGCGGCCGGCGCGCCCGTCGTCGGCGGGGCGACCTCGGAGCGCGGCGCGGCGGGGGCGCGGAACCCGAGGCCCGGCAGGACCGCCGCCGCCGCGGCGACGCCGAGGACGAGCGCCG
>JBICIB010000616.1:0-2625 GCA_043101415.1 Planctomycetota bacterium JB042
GAAGCCCGGAGCGGGCGAGGCGGGGCCGGAGAAGGGATGAGGCTGCGAGAGCGACCCCGCAGCGCGACTCGAAAATCCGCGGAGACCACGCCCGACGCATCGCGCGAGGACGTGAGCGGGTCGGAGACACCTCCCCGTCTCGTCTCACGCCGTGGCGAACACGCAGCGCTACAGTATCGTTCATGTCCCTCCGCCTCGTCCTGATCGCCGCCGCCCTGATCGCTTCCGGTCTGTACTTCACGCTTCGCGTCGACCAGACCCGCGCCCGCCCGCTCGTCGTCACCGGGTTCGTCGAGGCCGATTCCGCGCGCGTCGGGTCGCGCGTCGGCGGGCGCGTCGCCTCGGTGCATGTCGATGAGGGGGCGCGCGTCGCGGCCGGCGATCTCCTCGTCGAGCTCGAACCGTACGACCTCCGCGAGCGCCGCGCCGCCGCCGCCGCGTCGCTCGCCGCGGCCCGCGCCGAACTCGCCCGGCTGGAGCGCGGGACGCGACCCGAGCAGATCGCCCAGGCGGAGGCGCGGCGCGACCGGGCCGCGGCGACGCTCGACAAGCTGGTCGCCGGGCCGCGGGCGCCGGAGATCGACGCCGCGGCGGCGGACGTGGCGTTGGCCGAGTCGACGGTCGCGTTCCGCGCGCTGGAGGCGCGGCGCGCGAAGGAGCTGAAGGCCTCGAACGTCGAGAGTCAGGGCCAGCTCGACCGCGCGGAGTTCGAACTCCGCGCCGCCGAGGCGGTCCTCGTCGCGAAGCGGGCCGAGCTCGAGCTGCTCCGGCTCGGGACCCGTGACGAGGAAATCCGCGAGGCGCGCGCGACGCTCGCCGAGTCGGACGCGGAGTGGCGGCTGGCCGAGGCGGGGTTCCGGGCGGAGGAGGTCGACCGGGCGCGCGCCGAGGTCGAGGCCGCGGAGGCGGAGCTCGCCGCGATCGACCGCTCCCTCGAGGAGCTCGCGGTGAAGGCGCCGATCGACGGCGTGGTCGAGGCGATCGACCTCGAGCCGGGCGACCTGATCTCCGCGAACGCGCCGGTCCTGTCGCTCCTCGACGAAGGGAGCCTCCACGTCCGGACGTACGTCCCCGAGGACCGGCTCGACCTCGACGTCGGCGACGCGCTTCCGGTGGTCGTCGACGCGCTCCCGAACGAGACGTTCGCCGGCACGATCCGCTTCGTCGCGCGCGAGGCCGAGTTCACGCCGGGGAACGTCCAGACCCCGAAGGACCGCTCGCAGCTCGTCTTCCGGGTGAAGCTCTCCCTCCCGGCCGAGGCGCGCGGCCGACTCCGGGCCGGGATGGCGGCGACGGTGACGTTGCCGGAACGGAAGTGAGCGGCGACGCCCCCGCGGCGATCGAGGCGCGCGGCCTGACCCGCCGCTTCGGCGACCGGACCGTCGTCGACGACGTCTCGTTCGACGTCCGCCGAGGGGAGATCTTCGGGCTGCTCGGTCCGAACGGCAGCGGCAAGTCGACGATCATCCGGATGCTCTGCGGCGTCCTCCCGCCGTCCGCCGGCGCGGCGCGCGTGCTGGGACACGACGCGGCGTCCGAGGGGGAGGCGATCAAGCGGCGCATCGGCTACATGTCGCAGCGGTTCAGCCTGTACGGCGACCTCGACGTCCGGGAGAACCTCGAGTTCTACGCCCGCGTCTACGGCGTCCCGGACGGCGGGCGCGCCGCCCGGATCGCCGAGGTGTCGCGCCTGACCGACATCGAGGACAAGCACGGGCAGCTCGCGGCGACGCTGTCGGGCGGGTGGAAGCAGCGGCTGGCGCTCGCGTGCGCCTTGATCCACTCCCCCGACGTCGTCTTCCTCGACGAACCGACGGCCGGGATCGACCCGGTCGCGCGGCGCCTGCTGTGGGACCTGCTGTTCGAGCTGTCGGGGCGCGGCGTCACGCTGTTCGTCACGACCCACTCCATGGACGAGGCGGAGCGCTGCACGCGCGTCGCCTACCTGCACGAGTCGCACCTCCTCGTCCTCGGCGCGCCGGAGGACCTGAAGGCGCACCCGGACGTCACGCCGGAGGGGACGCGCCGCTTCGAGCTCGACGTCCCGCGCCCGGCCGAGCGCCTGAACGCGCTCCGCGGCCGGGAAGGGGTCCTCGACGCGACGCTGTTCGGCGATCACGTCCACCTGCTGGTCGACGACGCGTTCGACGAGGAGGAGGCGCGGACTCCGGAACGCGCCGGCGAGGAGGTCCTGCTCCGCCCGATCGCGCCGAGCCTGGAGGACGTCTTCGTGACGCTCGCCCGCCGGGCCGAGGCGGGGGACGTGTCGCCGCTCCGGCTCGACGAGGGGGAGAGACCGGCCGACGCGCCGCCCTCCGACGACCGGCCGACGCTCCAGAAGCCGTCGCCGTTCGCCGGGCTCGGCGCGGTGCTGCGGAAGGAGCTGTCGCACATCCGGCGCGAGCCGTCGACGCTCTTCTTCATCTTCGTCATCCCGATCGTCCAGCTCCTGATCTTCGGCTTCGCCATCGACACGGAGATCGAGGAGATCCCGACCGCCGTGCTCGACCTCGACGGACGGAGCGACGCGCGCGAGCTGGTCGACGCGTTCGTGAACGCCCGGACGTTCGAGATCACCGACCGCGTCCTCGACGACGAGTCGCTGCGGCAGATCGGAAGAGCGTC
>JBICIB010000617.1:0-4142 GCA_043101415.1 Planctomycetota bacterium JB042
TGGTCGCCCTCCCGGACCGCTTTGGTCGCCGTGAGCGGCAGCGCGACGTCGGTCGTCGCGAGGGGGAGCGCGGAGGAGGCGACGACGCCGCCGGCGAGCTCGGTCCCGACGATCGGCTGGCGGGAGCCGGGGTCGGCCCGAAGGAGCCGGACCCGAAGGCCCTCGTCGCCGGCGCGGCGCAGCCTCACCCGCGCCTCCGACACGAGCCCGCTCTCCTCGCCCAGCCCCGCGGCCCGGAAGTAGAGTCCGACCGCGTGCGCGCCGTCGACGGGCGCCCGCCCGAGGCGGGCCGCGATCCCGAGCAGCGCGGCGAAGCCCGAGAACCGGGCCACGGCGACCGGCGACGAGACCAGGCCGCCTTCCTCGTACCCCGCGTCGACCTCCGTCCAGCCGATCGCGAACCCGACGCGCGTCACCTGCTCGAGCAGTTCCCCGCTCCCCTCGGGCGCCGAACGCGAGAGCGCCCGCCCGACGCCCTCCCACCGGTAGCGGACCGTCTCGCCGTCGGCGCGCACGACCACGAGCTCGCCCGGCCCCGGCGTCCGGACGTCCTTCGCGAACCGGACGTCGTCGTCGAGCTGCCGGATGACCCGGTCGGCGGCGGAGAGGCGCGCGACGTTCGTCCCGTCGTGCCGCACGGCGAGCTCCCGCGGCACGTCGATCAGCGCCGACAGCCCGAGCGCGAGGATCGCCGAGAGCGCCACGACCACGCACATCTCGGCGACCGAGAAACCGCGGGGGCGAGGAGGGCGAGTCGGGAGCATGCGCCGACCCCTCACTTCACCAGCTTCGACATGTTGAAGATCGGGAGCATGATCGACATCGCGATGAAGCCGACCACGCCGCCGACCACGATCACCATGATCGGCTCGATGAGCGAGGTCGCCTCCGACACGGAGACCTCCGCCTCCTGGTCGTAGAACTCGCCGACCTTGACGAGGACGGAGTCGAGGATCCCGCCCGACTCGCCGACCGCGGTCATCTGGACCAGCGTCCCCGGGAACCACGGCTGGCCGAGCATCCCGTCCTGGAGGCGGCCGCCCTGCGCGACGCGCTCCCGCACGTACTCCCACGCCTCGCCCAGCCGTTGGTTCGACGAGAGGTCGCGCGCCAGCTCCAGCGCCTGGAGGACCGGGACGCCCGACGCGAGCAGCGCCCCCATCGTCCGGACCGATCGCGCCAGCGAGAACTTCCGCACCACGGTGCCGAGGACCGGGATCGCCAGGACGAACGTGTCGAGGAACGAGCGCCCGCCGGGCGTCCGGAGCCAGGCCACGGTGGCGACGACCAGCACGCCGAGGCCGCCGAGGATCTCGACCGCGTGCGCGGTGACGAAGTCGCCGGTGACCAGGAGCGCCGTGGTCGTGGCGGGGAGCGCGTCCTCCTTGCCGGCGTACAGCGTGCGGAACTTCGGGAGGATGAAGGTGAACAGCGCGACGACGGTCCCGATCGCCATCAGGACCATGACCACCGGGTAGGTGAGCGCGCCCTTCAGCTTCTTCTTCATCTCGTAGTCGCGCTCGAGGAGGCCGTTGATCCGGCCGAGCATCCCGCCCAGGTCGCCCGACGTCTCCCCGGCGCGCACGAGGTGGCAGGCGGCGGACGGGAAGACGCTCGGGTGCGCCATCAGCGCGCTCGAGAACGACTGCCCCGCCTCGACCTTCTCCAGGATCTCCTGGAGGACGGTCTTCAGCTTCTCGCGCTCGCACTGGCGCGTGATGCCGTCGAGGGCGACGGCGATCGGCACGCCGGCCTGGATCATCACCGACAGCTGGGCGAAGAAGAACAGCTTGTCGCGGGGGCGGATCGGGCCGGGGCGGGCCTCCGCGTCCGCGAGGGCGGGGATCGCGGACTCGCGCTGGGCGAGGAGGCGCGCCCCCTCGCGGTGGGCGGACATCCGGTCGAGCCCGGACGACGCCGACCGTCGTCCGGACGTCTTCGGAGTTGTCGCGGCCCGTGGGTTCATTCGGTGACTCTCAGTACCTCGTCCGCGGAGGTGATCCCTTCGTGTGTCTTCGCGATCCCGTCGTCGAGCAGACGCCGGATCCCCTGCTTCGCCGCGTGCCGGCGGATCGACTGGAGATCCCCCCCGCCGACCACCAGGTCGCGGAGTTCGTCGTCGAAGGTGAGGAGCTCGAAGATGCCGATCCGACCGGCGTAGCCGGTGTCCCGGCAGCTCGCGCACCCCGCACCTCTGTACAATCTTTCGACATCGAACCCCATCCGCTTGAGCCGTTCCCCGGATCGCGCGGTCGCCGGGGACGCCTCGCGGCACTCCGAGCAGATCTTCCGGACGAGCCGCTGGGCGAGGACGCCCTGGAGGGAGGCGCCCAGGAGGTACGGCTCGATCTCCATGTTCACGAGCCTCGTGATCGCCGACGGGGCGTCGTTCGTGTGCAGGGTCGAGAGGACGAGGTGGCCGGTCAGCGACGCCTGCACCGCCATCGCCGCGGTCTCCTTGTCGCGGATCTCGCCGACCATGATCACGTCCGGGTCCTGCCGGAGGAGGGACCGGAGCGCATTGGCGAACGTCAGGCCGATCTTCGCGTTCGCCTGCACCTGGTTGACGCCCTTGACGTTGAACTCGACCGGGTCCTCGACGGTGCAGAGGTTCAGGCCGGGCGCCTTGATCCGCTGCAGGACCGAGTAGAGCGTGGTGCTCTTCCCGCTCCCGGTCGGGCCGGTGACGAGGATCATCCCGTTCGGCCGCCGGATCTGCTGGTCGAGCACCTCCAGCATGTCCCGCCCCACGCCGATCGCCTCCAGGTCGAGCATCATCGAGTCCTTGTCGAGGATCCGGATGACGACCTTCTCGCCGTTCGCGCACGGGAGGGTCGAGACGCGGAGGTCGACCGGCCGCCGCTCGAACACCACCCGCACCCGCCCGTCCTGCGGGAGGCGGCGCTCGGAGATGTCGAGGTTCGCCATGACCTTGATGCGGGAGACGACCGCGGCGTGGAGGGAGCGGGGCGGCGTCATCACCTGGTGGAGGACGCCGTCGACGCGGTGGCGGACGCGCAGCTCCGACTCGTCCACCTCGATGTGGATGTCGCTCGCGCTCTCCTGGATCGCCTTGAAGATGACGAAGTTCACGAGCCGCACGACCGGCGACAGCTCGCTCACCTCGGCGATGTTGTCCAGGTCGTCCGAGCGCTCCTCGACGATCTGGACGTCCTTGTCCTCGACTTCGTCGACGATGTCGTCGATCCCGAACGCGTCGTTGATGTCCGCCCGGTTCCGGATCGCGTCCTGGATGTTCGACGCGGTCGCGAGGACCTCCTGCACCCGGCCGCCGACGAGCCGCCGGATCTCGTCGAGGACGAAGATGTTCGTCGGGTCGGAGATCGCGACCGTCGTCGTGTCCTCCACCCGGAACATCGGGCAGACGACGTTCTTCTCCAGGAACCGCTGGGGGAAGACGTCGAAGATCGCGTGGTCGACGAGGAAGCGGTTCAGCTTCACCATCGGGAGGGAGTACTGGGAGGCGAGGCACTCGAGGAGGTCGTCCTCGGTCACCAGCTCCTGGCGGAGGAGGATCTCGCCGAGCCGCTCGCCGCCGGTCCGCGCCTGCTCCTGGAGCGCCTCCTCGAGCTGCGCCTCGGTGATCTTCCGCAGCTCGACCAGCACGCGGCCGAGCGGCGCCGGGGTCTTCACGGCCGGGCTCACGCCCCCCTCCCGCGCAGCGCCCGCACCGCGTCCTCGACGGTCAGGTAGTGTTCGATCGCCTTCTCCAGCCGCGTCACGCGCAGGGTGGTGGCGAGGTTCTCGTTCAGGTGGGTCAGCGCGAACCGCGCCCCCTGGGAGGCGGCCTGACGCGTGATCGACAGCATCGCCTCGAGCCCGATCGAGTCGAAGCAGGTCGATCGGAGGCAGTTCAGCAGGAGGAAGCGGTCGCCGCCGGCGAGCTTGTCGTCCGCCCAGTCCTCGATCTCGGACGCGTGGTCCCGGTCGATCGGCTGGTCGACCTTCAGGATGCAGACCGCGCCGACCCGATCCTCAGCGAAGCTACGCATGGATCGCCCCGTCCGGCCGCCCCGTGGCGCAGCGGCCCCCGCCCGCCTCCTGGGCCGCCTTCAGCGCGGACTCCGCCTCTCCGAGCAGCGCGTCGACCGGACCGCCCGTCGCGGCGACGGCGCCCACGG
>JBICIB010000618.1:0-4083 GCA_043101415.1 Planctomycetota bacterium JB042
GTCGGCGATCCCGATGGGCGGCGGCTGCACGCTGAACGTCTTCCCGCTCTTCCCGACGCCGATCGGACCGTTCCCGCTCACGCCCGGCGGTCCGGGCGGCGGGAACCTGAACTTCCCGGTGACGATCCCGGCCTCGGTCGACAACCTCGTGGCGACGGTGACGCTGCAGGTGTTCGTGTCCGATCCGACCGCCCCGGGCGGCGGCGGGTTCTCGAACTCGAACGGCGTCGCGCTGACGTTCGGCTGATCCTCGGTCGCGCGTCCGCGCCCTCGCGGGGTGTCCGCCGGAAACGGGGGGCACCCCGCCTTCGTCTCGCCGCGGGGCGCGTCGGCCGGAGTATCCTCGCACGGGACGACCCCGGCGAGGAGGTGAGGCGATGCGCGGTTCGACGTTCGCGTTCCCGTTCCTGACCGCGTCCCTGTCCCTGGCGAGCGGCGCGTCCGGCCAGCACGTGTGGGTCGACGTGATCTCGGGGGACGACCTGACCGGCACCGGCGCGAAGAGCGCGCCGTTCGCGACGATCGGGAAGGGGGTCCAGGTCCTCGGGACGGTCGCCGGCCCGACGATCCTCCACGTCGAACCGGGGTCGTACGGTCCGTCGACCGGCGAGGCGTTCCCGATCGTGATCCCCCCGCAGATGACGATCCGCGGCGATGCCGCGGCGACGACGCAGGTGAGCGGGGAGGGGAACGGCGTCGTCCTCTTCCGGCTCGACCGGGAGAGCGTCGTGTCGGACCTCACGCTGACCCGGGCCGACGTGGCGATCGAGAGCTCCGGGCCCGGGTTCGCCTCGAACGTCCGCGTCGTGCGACGCTGCGTCGTCCACGACAGCGGGGTCGGCCTGCACTGCTCCGACGGCCCGCACGCCGACCTCGGGACGATCGTCCTGAACTCCCTCTTCTTCGCGAACGACGTGGCGATCCTCGCCGAGAGCACGGGGTACGACTTCCAGAGCACGTCGGTCCTCGTCTACGGCTCGACGATCACGAAGAACGCGAACGGCCTGGTCGCGACCGGCGTCCTCGAGCGGTACCTCGGGCTGTTCGACTCGATCGTGTACGGGAACGGCAGCGACGCGATCTCGAACTGGAGCGCGATCTTCCCGGGGATCACCGGCAACGTCCTCGGCGACCCGACGTACGTCGGCACGGGCGGGAACGTCGGTCTCGATCCGCTGCTCGTCGAGCCGGCGAGCGGCGACGGACACCTCCGCGTCACCTCGCCGGCGGTCGACCTCTCGTCGCCGCCGGTCGCCTGGCCGCCGGCGCCGGCGTGGCTCGGCCCGGCGACGTGGGTCTGGGAGTGGACCTACGAGGAGATCGCGGAGCTCGACGGCGACGATCGGATCGGCGTCACGACCGACCCCGGCGCCGACGAACTGGTCGTCCCGACGCTCTACGCGCACGGCAGGACGCGGGTCGGGCAGACGTTCCGGCTGCGCGTGACGTCGCACCCGAACGAACCGATCCCGGTCTTCGCCGCGGCCGGCCTCCTGTCCGCGCCGATCGGCGGCTTCTTCTGGCTCGCCGCCCCGGCCGTCCCGATCGCCACGATGGCGACGGACGGCGACGGGCTGGCGGACCTCCCGATCGCGGTCCCGAACGTCCCCGCCTGGGTCGGGCTCGACGCGCACCTCCAGGGGTTCCGTTCCCTCGGCGGCGGCGCGTACGAGGGGACGCGGCCGGTCCGGGTGCGGCTCCAGCCCTGAGGGCGCCGGCGGTCACTCCGCCGCGAGACGCTCCACGAGGGCGACCAGGTCGGCGCCGTGGTTCGTGACGTCGACCTTCTCGGCGACGTGGCGGACGATCCCCTCGGGGTCGATCACCACCGTGACCCGCCGCGTCCAGCGCGCCCCCTCGGGGAGGACGCCGTACTTCGCGGAGGCGCTGCCGTCCGGGTCGGAGAGGAGCGGGAAGTTCAGCTCCTGCTCCTCGTGGAACGTCGCCTGGTTCGCGACGTCGTCGAGGCTGAGGCCGTGGACCTCGACGTCGAGGCCCTCGAAGTCGGCCGCGGCGTCCCGCAGCGAGCAGACCTCGCGCGTGCATCCCGAGGTCCGCGCCTTCGGGTACCAGGCGAGCACCGTCCACCGGCCGCTCGTCCCGCCGATCGAGACGGCGTTCCCCTCGTGGTCGTTCAGCCGGAACGAAGGCGCCGGCGCCCCGATCTCCGGGAGCCCCGGCCGCTCCGCCTCCTCGTCGTGCGCCGCGACGACGGCGAGCGCCGTCGCGAGCAGCGACGCTGCGATCCTGCTGTTCATCTCGTCCTCCTGACCGTCGAGCGGCGGCCCGCGATTGTAGGGATGCCGGGCGGGATCCGGCGGTCGGCCCGGCGCGGTCTCGCCGTTCGGGGAGCCCCCCCTTCTCGGTCTCGAGGAGGCGCGGTAGCCTCTCCGGTTCCGACTCCCCACCGGAGAGACCCGATGATCCGCGCCGACCGACCGCTCGCCACCGTCCTCGCCACCGTCCTCCTCGCCGGCGCCGCGCGCGCCGACGAGGGGATGTGGACGTTCCACGCCCCGCCGAAGGAACAGCTGAAGGCGAAGTACGGCATCGAGCTGACCGACGCGTGGCTCGATCACGTTCGGCTCTCCTCGGTCCGGTTCGGCGGCGGCGGGTCGGCGTCGTTCGTCTCCCCGCACGGGCTCGTGCTGACGAACCACCACGTCGGCTTCTCGTCGATCCAGAAGGTCTCGACCGAGGAGCTCGACTTCGTGAAGCACGGCTGCTACGCCCGGACGCTCGACTCGGAGATCCCGATCCCCGACCTCGAGCTGAACGTCCTGGTCGGCATGACCGACGTCACCGACCGGGTGAAGGGGGCGGTCCCCGACGGGACCGAGGCGGCGGAGGCGACGAAGCTCCGGCGCGCCGAGGTCGCGGCGATCGAGAACGAGGCGAAGGAGCGGACCGGCCTCCGCTGCGAGGTCGTGTCGCTCTACCGGGGGGGCGAGTACTGGCTGTACGAGTACGAGAAGTACGACGACGTCCGCCTGGTGATGGCGCCCGAGGGTTCGATCGGCTACTTCGGCGGCGACCCCGACAACTTCACGTACCCGCGGTACAACCTCGACTTCGCGCTCTTCCGGGCCTGGAAGGACGGACGCCCCGCGTCGACGCCCCACTTCCTGAAGTGGAACTCGCACGGCGTGGAGGAGGGGGACGTCGTCTTCACCTCCGGCCACCCCGGCCGGACCGAGCGCCTGATGACCTACGCCCAGATCGAGCGGCTGCGGGACGTGTCGAGGCCGCGCTCGCTCCGGACGATCGCCCACCTCTCCGCCGCGCTCCGGGCGTACGGCGCGCAGGGGGCCGAGCAGGAGCGGCAGGCGAAGGACACGCTCTTCTCGATCGAGAACGCGCGGAAGGCGTACACCGGGCACGTCCAGGGGCTCGCCGACGCGGACCTGATGGCGCGGAAGGAGAAGGAGGAGCGGGAGCTTCGCGCCGCGGTGGCGGAGAACGCCGACCTCCGGGCCGGCGTCGGAGACGCGTGGGGAGACGTCGAACGGGCGCTCGCGGACCTCGGCGGCTTCGACGACCGCGCGTACCACTCCCGGCTGCGCGGCGACTTCGGCGGCCTCGCCCTCCACATCGTCCGCCTCGTCTCGGAGCGCGAGAAGCCGAACGGAGAGCGCCTCCCCGCGTACCGCGACGCCGGACTCGACGCGCTCGAGCGCCGGCTCTTCTCCGACGCCCCGCTCTTCCCGGGGCTGGAGGAGACGATGCTCCGGGCCGGGTTCGAACTCGCCGCGGAGTCGCTCGGCGAGGACGACCCGTTCGTCGTCGCCGCGCTCGACGGCAAGAGCCCGGCCGCCGCCGCGGCCGCGGTCGCCCGGAAGAGCCTCCTGTACGACCCCGCCGCGCGACGCGCGCTGGTCGACGGAGGCGCGGACGCCGTCGCCTCGTCGACCGACCCCGCGATCCGCCTCGCGCGCGCCGTCGACCCGATCCTCCGCGAGCTCCAGGAGAAGCGGGAGGCGGTCGAGACCGCCATCGCCCTCGCCGCCGAGCGGATCGCCGAGGCGCGCTTCGCCGTCCTCGGCAACACCGTCTACACCGACGCCACCTTCACCCTCCGCCTCG
>JBICIB010000619.1:0-3665 GCA_043101415.1 Planctomycetota bacterium JB042
GCGACCGGTCAGCCGGTGAGGGAGTTCACGATCCGCGTCCTCCGCCGCCACGCCGACCACGACCCGGCGCCGACCGGCCGGACCGAGCGGTTCTCGTCCGCCGACGGCTCGTTCACGCTCACCGACCTCGACCCGTTCAACTACGTCCTCGAGGCGGTCGCCAAGGGGTTCGCCCCCGGTCGTTCGCAGGAGTTCTTCGTCCAGCGGGGCGACGTCGCCTCCGGGGTGACCATCGAGCTCGACCAGGGGGCGGCGGTCACCGGCGTCGTGGTCGACTCCGCCGGCGCGCCGGTCGCCGGGGCGAAGGTGAAGCTGAACCCGAACAACTTCGTCCACAACACGATCCTCGACATCTTCCAGAATCTCCCGAACGCGCCGGCGAAGCACGAGTGGTCGACGACGTCGAAGAAGGACGGGAGCTTCTCGATGAACCTGATCGTCCCCGGGACGTACCAGGTCGAGATCAGCAAGGCGGGCTACTCGCGGAAGGCGGTGAACGACCTCCAGCTCGCCGGCGGCGCGCCGCTCGACCTCGGCCGGCAGGTGGTCTCGTCCGGCGGCTCGATCACGGGGAACTGCCGCGAGCCGGGCGGGAAGCCGTTCTCCGACGGCACCGTCCACTGCCAGGGGCAGAACGGGTCGATGAAGACCGCGCGGCCGGACTACGACGGGCGGTTCGAGTTCAACAACCTCGAGCCCGGCGAGTACAAGCTGACGCTCCAGCCGGACAAGATGCAGGGGCAGCCGGTCAATCCGCTCATGAAGATCCTGTACGCACAGAAGACCGAGCAGGCGGTCCAGGTGCGGGAGGGGGCGAGCACGCAGGTCCAGCTGAGCCTGCCGCCGCCGCAGAACTGACCGCACCCTCCTCCTCCGCCGCCGCCACCCGGCAGGCCGGGAACCGGACCCGCACCAGGGTCCCGACGCCGGGCGTCGAACGGAGTCCGATCCGGGCGTCGTGCGCGTGCGCGACGCTCCGGACGAGGTGGAGCCCGAGGCCGGACCCTTCCACGGCGGCGACGTTCCGGGCGCGGTGGTGCTTCCGGAAGACCGCGTCCCGGTCCGCCTCCGGGATGCCGATCCCGTCGTCGACGACCAGCAGCGCCGTCCCGCCGTCCCGCTGCGGCCGACCGATCACCCGGACGTGCCCGACGTCCCGTCGCGGCGAGCGGTACTTCACCGCGTTGTCGACGAGGTTCGAGACGAGCGACGACAAGGTCGCGCGGTGCCCCCGCACCCGCCCGAGCCGCCCGAGCGCCCGGAGTTGGACCCCCGCCTCGCGCGCCTCGAGCGCGCGGTGGCGGAGCGCTTCGGCGACGAGGTCGTCGAGGTCGACCGTCTCCTCGCCGCGTTCCTCGTCGTCCTGAAGCCGCGCCGCCCCGTCGTCGAGCAGCGCGGAGAGCTCGGCGAGCGCCCCCTCGGCGACCGCCAGCTCCTCGCAGTCGAGCCCGCCCTTCCCCTCGGTCGCCCGGCGGCGCAGCAGCCAGATCGTGCTGGTCAACGCCGTCACCGGCTTCCGCAGGTCGTGCAGCAGCGTCTCGCTCGTCTCGACCGCCCGCCCCCCCGCCCGGCGGGCCGCGTTCCGTTCGGCGGTCACCGCGCCGACGAGCTCGGCGAGCTCGACCGAGGTCCGGACCGCGGCGTCGAGCAGCGCCCCTTGCGCCGGCGCGTCCTCGGCCGCCGGCTCGAGGATCCGTCGCGGCCGCGGCGTCTCGGCGACGCGGAAGCGGCGCCGACGGGCGAGGACCTCCTCCATCGCCTCGAGCGTGTCGGACCGGCGAAGGCCGTACCGCGCGAGGCCGAACTCCTCGTGCGCCTTCTCCATCGCGCCGAGGAGGATGTCGCGGAACGTCTCGTAGACGCCGTCGCCGGTGAGCGCCGTGGCGAGGTGGCACGGCCGGCCGGTCAGCTCGAGCGCCCGGTCGAGCGCCTCGATCGGCACCGCGTCGGCGAGGTCCCGCTTGTTCGCCTGCAGGACGATCGGGACCCGCTCCGGGTCGAGGCCGTTCCGGCGCAGGTTCTCGACCAGGTTCTTCAGCGACTCGACGTTCTCGTCGATCCGGTCGGGGGCCGAGTCGGCGACGAAGACGACCCCGTCGCACCCCTGGAGGACGAGCCGCCGCGTCCGGTCGAAGCGGACCTGACCGGGCACGGTGAACCCCTGCACGCGGACCCGATGCCGGCCGAGGAGGCTCAGCTCGAGCGGCAGATGATCGAAGAAGAGGGTCGTGTCCTCGCCGGTGCTGACCGACAAGAGCGCCGACTCTCCCTCCGGGTCGAGGATGTGCCGCACCTGTTCGAGGTTCGTCGTCTTCCCGCCGCGCGCGGGGCCGTAGTAGACGACCTTGAGGTGGACGCTCCCGTCGGCCGGGTTGTAGATACCCACGGTGGAGAAACCTTCGGGCTCGGGCTTCCCTGGTATCGGTCTCCGGAGGGGCCGACTTCAGCGGGAAGCGGGCTCGCGGTCCCAGGGGATCACCTCGAAGCCGATCGCGCGGACGTCGCGCCCCCGATCCTCCTCGGTCAGCGCGTCCCACAGCTCGGCGACCACCCGGCCGGTCGCCGGCACCCGTCCGTGGCGGCGGCGGACGGTCCGGAGCCGCCCCGGCCGGTACTCCTCGCTCCTCGCCATGTCCGCGGCGGCGATCGACGTGAGGGTCCGCAGGAGGACGAGGTCGCCGCGCGCCCCCGCGAGTTCGCCGGCCTCGACCCAGCTGCGCCCGACCAGCCGGTCGCGCCCGGCGCGCGCCAGGAGCCACGCCGCCGCCGCCGGCGGGTCCGCCCTCGAGAGGAGCGGCGCGACCGAGGGAATCGGCCCGCCCCGTCTCGCGAGGGCGACCGCGAACGCCGCCTCCGCCCGCGGCTCGCGCCCCGGGATCGTTCGGATCGCCCACGGCGAGGCCGCCGGGTCCGCGCCGAGGAGCGCCCCGCCGACGATCCGCGCCCCCGCGTCGCTCGACGCGAGGAGCGGCGCCACGTCGAGCGCTCCACCGCGCTCGCCCGACCGGACGAGCCGCTCGCCGATCTCGAGGGCGTCGCGCCGAAGGTTCGGCGGCACCCCGGCCGCGAGCGTCCGGACGAGCGCCGCCCCGACCGCCGGATCGAACGGCCGCAGCCGCGCCCGCGCCAGCGCCGCCCCGACGGCGACGTGCCGGTCCGCGTCCGCCGCGAGCCCCGCGAGCGCGGGGGCCGCCGCCTCGACGCGGCCCGCGGCGGCGAGCCACGTCCCGGCGAGCCGGCGGACCGGGTCGGCGTCCGCGAGGAGCGCGGCCACCAGCGGATCGAGCGCCGCGCCGCGGCCGACGACGTCGAGCAACGCCTCGCGGCGGACGGCGGCCGGCACGTCCCCGCCGAGCCACGCCACGAGGTCGAGCGCCGGCCGCCGCGGATCGACCGGCGGGAGCCCCTCGCCCCCGGCGGCGAGCGCCAGCGCGTCGAGCAGCGTCGCGCGCGCGCCGGCGCCGGCCTCGCCCCCTTCGATCAGGACGGCGGCGAGGTGGCGCGCGGCCCAGGCGTCCGCCCGGAGCGCGGGGTGGTCCGGCGATCGCGGCTCCTCGTCCTCCGCGCCGTCGACGGGCGGTTCGAGCGCGGCCTCCCGCGCCTCGGCCGTCTCCCGGTCGACGACGAGGAAGACGAGCCCCGCGTCGACGACGACCAGGTCCCGC
>JBICIB010000620.1:0-2661 GCA_043101415.1 Planctomycetota bacterium JB042
TGCGGTTCTTCGCCGGGCTGACCGAGGAGGAGGCGGCCGAGGTGCTCGAGCGCTCCCGCCGTCAGGTCCAGCACGCGTGGAAGCTCGCCCGGGCCTGGCTGCAGCGGGAGATCGAGCGCTCGAACGGATCCTCGGAATCGACGTCGTGATTCCGTGTGCTCGCGAGGACTGCACTTCGATCCTCGGTCCATGACCGACCGGTGGCCGTCGATCTCTCGGTGGTTCGAGCAGGTGTGCGACCTGCCGTTCGAGGACGGCGTGAGCCGCCTGGACGAGGAGTGCGACGACCCGGCGGTGCGGCGCGAGGTGCGGGAGCTGCTCCGGGCGGCCGACCGCGTCGACGAGACGCTCCGCCCCTCCCCCGCGTATCGCGGCGCGCTCGGCGGTGGGTTCGCGGACGGCGAGCGGGCGGACGCGCGGATCGGGCCGTACCGCCTCGTCCGCCTCCTCGGCCGGGGCGGGATGGGGTCCGTCTGGCTCGCCCGGCGGGACGACGACGCGTACCAACACGACGTCGCCCTGAAGATCGTGAAGCGCGGCCTCGACACCCACGAGGTCGTCCGCCGGTTCCGCCGCGAGCGCCAGCTCCTCGCGGACCTCGCGCACCCGCACATCGCCCGCCTCCACGACGGCGGCGCGACCGAGGACGGCCGCCCGTACCTCGTCATGGAGGCGGTCGACGGGGTGCCGCTCGACGTTCACTGCCGCGACCGCGACGTCCCGATCGAGGGACGGATCGCGCTCGTGGCCGCCGTCGCCGAGGCGGTCCAGGTCGCGCACGACCGCGGGATCGTCCACCGCGACCTGAAGCCGGCGAACGTCCTCGTCACGCCGGACGGCGAACCGAAGCTCCTCGACTTCGGGATCGCGAAGCTCCTCGCCGACGACGGTCCGGAGGCCTCGCTCCTCACCCGGACGGGCCAGCGAATGCTGACCCCGCGCTACGCGTCGCCGGAGCAGGTGCGCGGCGAGGAGGTGACGACGGCGACCGACGTCTGGGCGCTCGGCGTGATGCTGTACGAGCTCGCCACCGGCCGGCCGCCGTTCGAGGTCGAGGGAGCGTCGTCCCGCGAGCTCGAGGACGCCATCTGCCGCGACGAGCCGCCGCGACCGTCCGCGGTGACGACGGTCGCCGGGCGGCGCGCCCTCGCCGGCGACCTCGACGTCGTCCTCACGCGGGCGCTCGCGAAGGACGCGGGACGCCGTTACGCCGACGCCGGCGCGCTCGCCGACGACCTGCGGCGGCACCTCGAGGGACGCCCGATCCTCGCTCGCCCGGACACGGTGACGTATCGGGTCGGGAAGTTCGTCCGCCGGAACCGGCTCCTCGTCGGCGCGACCCTCGCGGTCGTGGCCGCGTTGGCGGTCGGCCTGATCGCCACGCTGCTGCAGTTCCGCGAGGCGGAGCGGGGCCGGCGGGCGGCCGAGGCGCAGCGACGGGTGACCGAGGAAGTGAACCGGTTCCTCACCGAGGACCTCCTGCGCGGCGCCGACCCGACGCGCTCCCGCGACGCCGACGTCCGGATGCGCGACGTGCTCGACGCGGCCTCGACCCGGATCGAGGGGCGGTTCCAGGGCGCGCCGCTGGTCGAGGCGGCGGTCCGGCACGCGCTCGCCGGAACGTACGTCGAGCTCGGCCTCTACGCCGAGGCGGAGCCGCACGCGCGACGGGCGTTCGAGCTCCGGACGGCCGAACTCGGCCCGAAGCACGTCGACACCTTCATGTCCGGTCGCGAGCTCGCGTCGGCGCTCTTCTGGGCCCAGAGACTCGACGAGTCGATCGCCCTCAACGAGGCCCTCTGGGAGTCGCGGCGGCGCACGGCGGGACGGACGGACGCCTACGCGCTCGTCGTGGGCGGGAACCTCGCGCTCGGGTACGACGCCGCGGGACGCCTCGACGACGCCAAGCGGCTGCACCGCGAGATCCTGTCGGTCCGGCGAGAGGTCTGGGGCGACGAGCACGAGAACACGCTCTCGACGATGAACAACCTCGCGGTGCTCCTGCTCCGACAGGGGAGGTTCGAGGAGGCGCACCCGCTGCTCGAGCGGGCGGTGGAGCTCCGGTCGAAGCTCCTCGGGAACGACCACCCGAAGACGCTCGTCGCGCGCGGCAACCTCGCCGGCGCCCTCTTCAAGCTCGGCCGGTACGGCGAGGCGACCGCCCGGTTCGAGGAGATCCTCGAGTTCCAGGAGCGCGTCGACGGGCCGAACCACCCCCGCACGCTGCAGACGCTCGGGAACCTCGGCGTCTGCCGTCTCCAGGTCGGGGACGCCGAAGGGGCCGAGCGTTGGCGGCGCCGCGCGGTCGAGGGCTGGGCGGCGCGCGACGAGCCGGACCATCCGAGCGCGGTCCACTTCCGAGGGATGCTCGACCACGTCCGCGGCGACCCGGCCTCGGCGGACGGGACCGACTGAGCTCCGGGCACGCGAGACCCCATCGAGGGACGTGATACCCTCGATCCGACGCCGCCCCCCTTCGCGAGGCCCCCATGAGGACGACCCGATTCCTCCCGCCGCTGATCGGACTGCTCTCCACGTCCCCGATCGTGGCCGGCGAGCCGTGCGCCGCCAAGCAGCTCGGGGTCCTCGCCGCGAAGCCGGCGATCGAAGAGGTCGACTTCGGATGGTCGCTCGACCTCGCCGGCGACCTCCTCGTGGCCG
>JBICIB010000621.1:0-4514 GCA_043101415.1 Planctomycetota bacterium JB042
GTACTCCGCGGCGCGGCCGGGCCGGGCCGCCGGCCAGGACGGGAGGAGTTCGAGCGCCCGCCGGAGCGCGCGGGCCGCCGCCTCGTAATCGGCGAGCGCGAACGACGCGATCGCGAGCTGCAGGCGCGGCAGCCCGTTGTCCGGATCGAGAGGCACGGCCCGCCGGTATCGCTCCGCCGCGCGGGCGAACTCCCGCGCGCGAAACGCGGCCGTCCCGTCGCGCATCGCCGCCGCCGCGTCCGGCCGGGCGGAGATCCGCTCGACCGCCCGGACGACGTCCGCCGGCCAGCGGGGCGAGATCGTCTCGGTCGTGCCGGCGCCGCGGGCGTCGCCGCTGCGGACCCGGAACGTCCGCGTGGTCCGGCCGTCCGTCGCCCGCGTCGTGACCGTCGCCGAGGAGTGCGGCGGGCCGGGAGCGCCGACCGGGTCGAGCGGGGCGAACCCGTACCCGAAGGCGTTCCCGGGGATCGGCACCGGCACGGGCACCCAGCTCGGCGGTTCGATCTCGACCTCGATCTCGGACGGTCCCGGGCCGCGGCGCCCGAGGTCCTGCGCCGCCGGGAAGGCGACCAGGAGCGTCAGGCCGGCGAGCGCGAGCCCGATGACGACGTCGGGGGTCCTCATGGATCCCTCTTCGGCGGGACGCCGAGCGATCTGGAGGACGACCCGGGTGAACTCCCCGTCTCCCGCCGGCCCGGACGCGGGACGGCGCGGAGCGGATTCCGCACGGCCGGGAGCGCGCGACGAGCCTCTATTCTCTCCCCCCATGCGATCCTCACCCTCCGTCGCCCTCCTCCCGGTCCTCGCCGCCGCGCTCCTCGCCTCCACCCTCGCCGCGCAGGAGCCGCCCGTCGCGTTCGTCGGGGCGCGGCTCGAACCGGTCGCCGCGCCGGCGATCGCCGACGGGGTCCTGGTCGCGCACCGCGGCACGATCGCGGCGATCGGTCCCCGCGGCGAGGTGGCGATCCCCGACGGCGCGCGCGTCGTCGACGTCTCCGGCCGCGTGGTGATGCCGGGGCTCGTCTGCACCCACAGCCACGTCGCGCAGCCGAGCGGCGGCGACCGGTCGGCGCCGATCCACCCGGACTGCCGCGTGATCGACGCGATCGACGTGCTGCACCCGAGCGTCCACCGCGCGCGGGCCGGCGGACTGACGACCCTCCACGTCATGCCCGGATCGAGCCACCTCCTGTCGGGGCAGACCGTCTACCTGAAGCTCCGGCGCGGCGACTCGGTCGAGGAGCTGGCGATCCGCGACGAGGACGGGGCGATCGCGGGCGCGATGAAGATGGCGAACGGGACGAACCCGCAGAAGGACCCGCCGTTCCCGGAGACGCGCGCGCGGGCGGCCGCGCTGGTGCGGCGCGCGTACGTCGAGGCGGAGGAGTACCGCGAGAAGGTGCGCCGCGCCGAGGCCGGCGACGGGGAGGCGCCGAAGCGGGACCTCGCGCTCGAGGCGCTGGTCGAGGTGCTCGACGGGAAGCGCGTGGTCCACCACCACACGCACCGGCACGACGACATCCTGACCGTGCTCCGGCTGCGCGAGGAGTTCGGGTTCCGGCTCGTCCTGCAGCACGTGACCGGCGGCTGGCGGGTGGCGGAGGAGATCGCGGCGGCCGGCGTCCCGTGCTCGCTGACGATCGTCGACTCGCCCGGCGGGAAGCAGGAGGTCCGCTCGACGCGCTGGGAGAACGCGGCGATCCTCGAGCGCGCGGGCGTGAACGTCGGGTTCAACACCGACGACCCGATCACCGACTCGCGCGTCTACCTCCGGGCGGCCCAGCTCGCGGTCCGCGGCGGCATGTCGCGGGAGGGGGCGCTGCGGGGGTTGACGCTCGCGGGCGCGGAGATGCTCGACCTCGGCGACCGCACGGGCTCGCTCGAGGTCGGCAAGGACGCCGACCTGGTCGTCCTCTCCGGGGATCCGCTGTCGGTCTACACGAAGGTGCGACAGACCTGGGTCGAGGGGGTGAAGGTGTTCGACATCGAGGACCCGGCCGACCGGACGTACGCGTACGGCGGCGAGGGGGCCGGGGACGAGACGACGTTCCACGGCTGCTGCATCGGCGAGGAGGGCGGACGATGACCCGGCGCGCGAACGGAACGTCGAACCGATCCGATCGGTCCCGGGCGGCGGTCGCGGCCGCGCTGCTCGCCTTCGGCGCCGTGCTCGGCGGCGGCGCGACGGAGGCCCAGGTCGCGGTGTTCGGAGACGTCGTCCACACGGTGGCCGGCGAGCCGATCGAGGACGGGGTCGTGCTCGTGGTCGAGGGGAAGATCGCGGCGGTCGGACCGGCGGCGGCGGTCGCCGTCCCGGACGGGTCGGAGCGGGTCCGCGCGCCCGTCGTCGTCCCCGGGTTGATCGACGCCCACTCGGTGGTCGGCCTCGCCGGCGCGCAGAACCAGCCGCACGACCAGGACCAGCTCGACCGGAGCGAGCCCCTCCAGCCCGAGCTCCGGGCGATCGACGCGTACGACCCGGGCGAGCCGCTGGTCGACTGGCTCCGATCGCTCGGGGTGACGACGCTGCACACCGGGCACGCCCCCGGGGCGCTGATCTCCGGCCAGACGATGATCGTGAAGACGAAGCCGACGACGGTCGCCGACGCGACTCTCGTCCCGTTCGCGATGGTCGCCTGCACGCTCGGCGAGGGGGCCCGGAACGACGGGAAGGGCCCGCCCGGCAACCGCTCGAAGGCGGCGGCGATGCTCCGCGGCGCGCTGCTGGCGGCGCGGGAGTACGAGGGCCGGCGCGAGGCGGACGCCGAGAAGCGACCGCCCCGCGACCTCCGCCACGAGGCGCTGGCGTCGGTCCTGCGGGGCGAGGTCCCGCTGCTCGTGACCGTCCACCGCCGCCACGACGTCCGGACCGCGCTCCGGATCGCCGAGGAATTCGACGTCCGCCTGGTCCTCGACGGGATGGCCGAGGCGGTCGCGGTCCTCGACGAGCTGCGGGAGGCCGGGACGCCGGTCCTCCTCCACCCGACGATGGTCCGCCCGAGCGGAGAACGCCGGAACGCCTCGATGGAGACCGCCGCGCGGCTGAAGGAGGCGGGGATCCCGTTCGCGATCCAGGGCGGCTACGAGTCGTACGTCCCGAAGACCCGGTACGTCGGGTTCGAGGCGGGGATCGCGGCGCAGAACGGCCTCGCGCCGGACGACGCGCTGGCCGCGATCACCCTCGACGCGGCGCGGATCCTCGGCGTCGACGACCGCGTCGGCTCGCTCGAGGTCGGCAAGGACGGCGACCTCGCGCTGTTCGACGGCGACCCGCTGGAGACGACCACGCGCTGCCTCGGCGTCGTCCTCGACGGCGTCCCCCACCTCGATCGGTAGGGAATCGGCGAAACGTCGAGGCGGCGCCCGGCGGGTCCGCGCCGTCCTGGTACGAATGGGGCCCGGAGCCGTTTCGAAGCGAGGACGACATGTCGCCAGCCGAGCCGTGGTACGCCGAAGGGATCCGGTTCGAGTGCGCCCGGAGCGGGAAGTGCTGCACCGCGCACGGACAGTACGACCGGGTCTACCTCGACGACGACGAGGCGGAGGAGGTCGCGGCGCTCCTCGGGCTGACGCTCGCGGAGCTCGAGCGCCGGCACTGCTGGTTCGAGGACGGGTGGAGGCTCGTGAAGTTCGCGGACGGGGCGTGCGGCTTCCTCGACGGGGCCCGCTGCACGATCTACGAGGCGCGCCCGGTCCAGTGCCGGACCTGGCCGTTCTGGAAGGAGAACCTGAAGCGCGCCACCTGGAAGCGGGACGTCGCCGCGTTCTGCCCCGGGGTATCCGCGACCAGCACCCTGAGACCGCTCGAGTCGATGAAGCCGACTCCGGCCATGTCGAGTTCCACGTCGCGGTCCGCAGGAATGCTTCCCAGCGCTTCGGCGAGGTCGGGCGCTGTGTGGGAGTCGATGTCTCCGGAGAGACGAAGGCCCGGGGGCTGCTCTGTCAGCTCGATGTCGAGCCGCGCGGCGGGAGTGTCGTTCACGGGGATCGATCCTAGCTTCACCGGTGCACGTATGATTCAGCCCCCATGGCCGATGACCATCATGAAGCCCTGGTCGAGATCGGCCAGCTGGAGGGTCTCGCGGAGTCGCTGCGGAGCGAGCTCCTCCCCACCAGCACCCCTCGTCCGGACGTGACCGTCGCGGTCGACTACGTGCCGGCCATGAACGCCATCGGATTCGGTGGCGACTGGTTCGACACCGTCGATCCCCACCCAGACCGGCTGGTTCTCGTCGTGGGCGACGTGGCCGGCCACGGAGTTGCGGCTGCCGCCCGCATGGCGCTCGCCCAGGGAGCGATTCGCGGGTTGGCGATGCGCTCGGCGATGAGCGACGTTCCGAGACTCGCCACCCGCGCCCTCACGGGGGCGCGCAGGGAGTTCTTCGCCACCCTCGGGATCATCCAGCTGGACCTGGCCGCGATGACGATCTCCTGTGCGCTCGCCGGACACCCGCCCCCCATGATGCGGACGACCGACGGCGTGGTGACCCGTCTCGGCGGTGCGCCACAGCCAC
>JBICIB010000622.1:0-3019 GCA_043101415.1 Planctomycetota bacterium JB042
TCCCGACCCGCAAGGACGAGGACTGGAAGTCGACCGACCTCCGCGCGCTCGAGCAGCGTGCGTTCGTCGTCGCCGCGGCCGACGCCGACCGGGCCGTCGCCGCCGCCGCTCCCCATCGCCTCGCGGAGGCCGCGGTGATCACGGTCTCCAACGGCCTCGTCGTCGCCGCCGATCCGCTCCCGGACGGCGTCCGGCTGCGCGGCCTCGCCGAGGCGACCCCGGACGGAGAGGCCGGCGCGTTCGCCCGATCGGTCTCCGCGTCCGGCCGCGGCCACCACGCGCTGACCGACCTGAACACGGCGCTCCACCCGGACGCGCTCCTGCTCGACGTCGCGCCGGGCGCCGAGGTCGAGCGGCCGGTGCAGATCGTCCACGTCGCGTCGGCGGCCGGCGACGCCCCCCACGCCGCGTTCCCGCGGATCGTCGTCACGGCCGGCGAGCGCTCGCGCGCCACGCTGGTCGAGACCTGGGTCGGCGCCGACGACGCGGCGGAGACGTTCGTCGACGCCGTCGTCGACGCACGGGTCGAGGCCGCGGCCCGGCTCGACCACGTCGTCCTCGCCGACGAGGCGGCGCGCGCGGTCCTCGTCGGGGTCCACCGGGCGGTCGTCGCCCGCGACGCGACGTACTCCTCGAACGTGCTGACGTTCGGGGGCGCCCGGGTCCGGAACGGCCTGTACGTGACGCTCGTCGAGCCGGGGGCGCACGCCGACCTCCTCGGGTTGTACGACCTCGAGGGCGAGCAGCACGCCGACAACCACACGGTGATCGATCACGCGGTCGCCCACACGACCAGCCGCGAGCGGTACAAGGGCGTCCTCGACGGGCGCTCGCGCGGGGCGTTCTTCGGACGGATCGTCGTCCGGCCCGACGCCCAGCAGATCTCGTCCGACCAGGAGAACAACAACCTCCTCCTCTCGGACGACGCGCTCGCGAACAGCACGCCGCAGCTCGAGATCCACGCCGACGACGTGAAGTGCCGGCACGGCTCGACGGTCGGCCAGATCGAGGGGGACGCCCTCTACTACCTCCGGACGCGCGGGATCCCGCTCGCCACCGCGCGCGAGCTGCTGACGTACGCGTTCGCCAACGAGATCGTCGACGCGGTGCCGGTCGCCGAGCTGCGCGACCGACTCGCTCGTCGCCTCACGACGGTGCCCGACGCGGCCCCGCCGACCGCCTGACCCCGTCGACCCACCCTCGCACCGGAGCGTCGACCATGACCGCCGCCCCCGCCCTGAAGCCGCTCGATCCGACGAAGGCCCGCGCCGAGGTCCCGATCCTCCACCAGGAGATCCGCGGGAACCCGCTCGTCTACCTCGACAACGCCGCGACGACCCAGAAGCCGTCCGCCGTGATCGACGCCGTGGCCGACTTCTACCGCCGGGACAACGCGAACATCCACCGCGGCGTCCACACCCTCTCGCAGCGGGCGACCGACGCCTACGAGGGGGCGCGCGGCCGCGTGCGCGGCTTCCTCGGCGCCGCCGAGGACGCGGAGATCGTCTTCGTCCGCGGCGCGACCGAGGGGATCAACCTCGTCGCGCACGGCCTCGGCCGGTCGATCGGGGCCGGCGACGAGATCCTGATCACCTGGATGGAGCACCACTCGAACATCGTCCCGTGGCAGCTCCTCTGCGAACGGACCGGCGCCGTCCTGAAGGTCGCGCCGATCGACGACTCCGGCGCGCTGATCCTCGAGGAGTTCGAGAAGCTCCTCTCCGAGCGGACGAAGGTGGTCGCGATGGTCCACCAGTCGAACTCGCTCGGCACCGTCAACCCGGTCCGCGAGGTCACCGAGCGCGCGCACGCGGTCGGGGCGAAGGTCGTGATCGACGGCGCGCAGGCGACGTCCCACCGGGCGGTCGACGTGCGGGAGATCGGGTGCGACTTCTACGTCACGTCGGCCCACAAGATGTACGGCCCGTCGGGGATCGGCGTCCTGTACGGGCGGCGCGCGCTCCTCGAGGAGATGCCGCCGTGGCAGGGCGGCGGCGACATGATCCTCACGGTCTCGTTCGAGAAGACCGAGTACAACGAGGTCCCCCACAAGTTCGAGGCCGGGACGCCGCACCTCTCCGGCCCGATCGGTCTGGCCGCCGCGATCGACTGGATCGAGGCGCTCGGGCTCGACGCGATCGCCGCGCACGAGGACGACCTCCTCCGCTACGGCACCGAGGCGCTCTCGGAGGTCCCCGGCGTGACGATCGTCGGGACCGCGCCGGGGAAGTCGTCGGTCCTCTCGTTCACGATGGACGGCGTCCACCCGCACGACATCGGGACGATCGTCGACCAGGAGGGGGTCGCGATCCGGACCGGCCACCACTGCACCCAGCCGGTGATGGACCGCTTCGGCATCCCCGCCACCGCCCGCGCGTCGTTCGCCGCGTACAACACGCGCGAGGACGTCGACGCCCTCGTCCGCGCGGTCCGGAAAGTCGGAGAGGTGTTTGCCTGATGTCCGAGCTGCGCGACCTGTACCAGGAGGTCATCCTCGACCACGGCAAGAGCCCGCGGAACCACCGCGTCGCCGAGGACGCCAACCGGCTGGCGAACGGCCACAACCCGCTCTGCGGCGACAAGGTCCGGATCTACGCCCGGACCGCGGACGACGGCACGATCGAGGACGTCGCGTTCCAGGGGGCGGGCTGCGCCATCTCCCAGGCGTCGACCTCGATGATGACCCAGATCCTGAAGGGGAAGGGGGAGGCCGAGGCCCGCGACCTGATCGGACGGTTCGTCCGGCTGATCACCGACCGGGACGAGCCGACCGACGACGAGATCGAAGCGCTCGGCAAGCTCGCCGTCTTCGCCGGCGTCCGGGAGTACCCGAACCGCGCCAAGTGCGCCACGCTCGGCTGGCACACCGTGTCCGCCGCGCTCGACCGGGCGGACGACCCGGTCTCCACGGAGTGATCATGTTCGACAAGCTGAAGAAGGTGTTCGGAGGCGGGAAGCCGGAGGCCCCGTCCGGCGAGCCGATCCCGCGCGACGAGGCTCCGGCCCGGACCGAGCCGAA
>JBICIB010000623.1:0-6955 GCA_043101415.1 Planctomycetota bacterium JB042
GATCGACGTCGTCTTGCCGCAGCCGTTCACGCCGACGACGAGGACGACGGTCGGGCCGGCGGTCGCCGTCCGGAGCGGCGCCGAGTCCCCCAGGCGGGCGCGAATCTCGCGCTTCAGGAAGGCGTAGACGTCGTCGGTCGTCTTCACCTCCCGCCGCTTCCAGGCCCGGCGCGCGTCCTCGATGATCGCGGTCCCGGTCGAGCCGAGGTCGGCGGTGTAGAGCGCCTCCTCGAGGTCGTCGAGGAGCTGGTCGTCGAGGTCGCGGCCGATCGAGAGGACGGCGGTCAGCCCCTCCTTCAGCTTGTCGCGGGTCTTCTTCAGCCCTTCGCGGAGTCGCTTGAACATCAGCCGTCCTTCGGGTCGCCCTCGAGCTCGTCGTCGTCCGCGCCGTCGATCGCGCCGGCGAGCGGTTCGGCGGTCTCGCCCTCCGGCTCGGCCGCGCTCCCGTCGGGGCGCGGGCCGCGGGCGTCGCGCGCCAGACCGGCGTCGCGGCGGACCGAGTCGAGGACCCCGTTCACGAACCCGCCCGAGCGCGCGGTCGAGAACCGCTTCGCCAGCTCGATCGCCTCGTTGATCGTCACCTGCGGCGGGATGTCCGGCCGGAACAGGAGCTCGTACGTCGCCATCCGGAGCACGTTCCGGTCGACGACGGCGAGGCGGGCGAGGTCCCAGTTCCGGGCGTTCCGGCGGATCTCCGCGTCGATCTCCTTCCGGTGCCGGTTCGTCCCGTGGACCAGCCCGAGGGCGAAGAGGTAGATCGTGTCGTCGTCGGTCTGGAGGCGGAGGAAGCGGTCGACGTCGAGCGTCCGACCGTCCTCGCGCACGTCCTCGGCGTAGAGCTGCTGCAGGGCGAGCTCGCGCGCCCTCGTCCGCTTGCGCACGGCCACGGTCAGTCTCCGACGAGGCTCTTGAGGGCGGCGACGCTCTCGAGGACGGCGTCGACCGTCTCGCGTCCCTTGTCGCCGACGTCGCCGCCGGCCCGCGCGTACGCCTGCTCGAGCGTGTCGACGGTCAGGACCCCGAACCCGATCGGCACGCCGGTCTCGAGCGACGCCTGCTGCAGGCCGGAGCTCACCCCGCCGCAGACCCAGTCGTAGTGGTCGGTCTCGCCCCGTACGACGCAGCCGAGGCAGACCACGGCGTCGACGTCGTCGCGGTCGGCGGCGGCCAGCGCGAGGAGCGGCAGCTCGAACGCGCCCGGCGCGGTCACCACGCGGACGTCCTCGTCCCTCACCCCGCGGCGGGAGAGCTCGGCCCGCGCGCCCGCGAGCAGGCGGGACGTGACGTCGTGATGGTAGCGCGAGACGACGATCGCGACGCCGAGCCCCTCGCCCGACGCCTCGCCCTCGCGTTCGCCCGGTCGTCCTTCCGCGGTCATCGGCGGCTCAGTTCTCCGGCGAGGTCTTCGGCCGGCGCGGCGGCGGGAGGTACCGGTACCCCGAGTTCGGGTTGTCCCGGTCGTAGGCGAACGCCTCGCGGTTCTCGATGAAGTGCTTCACGTAGTCGACGGGGATCGCGAAGTTCAGCCCCTCGGAGAAGAGGCGCTTCCAGGAGTTCACCCCGATCACCTCGCCCTTCGTGTTGAAGAGCGGGCCGCCGGAGTTCCCGGGGTTCACCGCCGCGTCGATCTGGATGTAGACCTTCCCGTCCGAGGCCCGGTTCTTGATCGAGACGATCCCCTCGCTGACCGAGCGCTCGAGTCCCTGCGGCGCGCCGACCACGAACACCTGCGAGCCGACCTCGACCTCCTCCATCCGGCCGAGCGGGACGGTCCGGAGGGTGACGTCCTCGAGCTCCGACGCGTCGATCCGGAGGAGCGCGAGGTCGATGAACGGGTTCACCGCGAGGATCTTCACCTTGTCGAAGGTCCGCTTCTCGAACTGCGTGCCGACCTTCTCGTACACGGTGACCGAGACGTCGATCTCGCCCTGGACGACGTGGGCGTTCGTCACGATCGTCCCGTTCTCGTGGACGATGAAGCCGGAGCCGAGCGCGCCCGGCACCTTGATCAGCACGACCCCTTCGCCGAACCGCTCGACCGCCGCCTTGACGCCGAGCTCGGGGAGGTCGCCTTCCCACCAGAGGCCGGTCTGCTCGACCGCGCCGGCGTCGGGCGCCTCGTCGCCGTCGGTCGCCTCGGCGATCCGCTCCTCGACGTTCGCCTTCGGGAGCTCGACGATCGTGAACCCGATGTCGACGAAGACGCTGTCCGCCGTCTCCTTCAGGACGTCGCCTCGAACGACCTTCCCGTCCCGGAGACGGAACTCGTCGGCGGCGGCGGTCGCGGCCAGGAGGAGGGCGGCGGCGAGGGTCGAACGGACGGGACGCATGGCGATCTCCCGGATCGGGGCGAACCGTTCCATCATAGGGCGGCGCCGGGGCGTGTAAAGGAACGGGCCCCCGGGTCGGTCCCCGGTGGCGGGTGGGCAATCGCCCGACCGACGGCTAGACTCGCCCGACTCGACGAACCCCGGAAGGCCGACGACGCCATGATCTCCTCCTCCCTCCTCGCCCTCGTCCTGACCGTCCCCGGCGCGCCCCCGGACGGCGAGCCCGGGGCCCCCGGCGGCCTCCACGAGCAGTACGGCTTCGAGGGGCTCCTCGTGTCGAAGCTGGAGGACGGAGTCGGCAACCTGACGCCGGCCGACGTCGACGGCGACGGCCGGACCGACCTGGCGGTGGTCGACAACGCGCACTCGAAGATCGAGTTCCTCCTCCAGGGGACCCCGGAGGAGCGCCCCGCGGACGCGGCGCGGGTGAACGCCCTGCCGGACGAGGTGACGTTCCGGCGCGAGGCGTTCCCGGTCGAGGAGAAGGTGACCGCCCTCGCGATCGCCGACGTCGACGGCGACGGGCGCGGCGACGTCCTCTACCTCGGGGACTCCGGGAAGCTCACGATCGCCTACCGCGACGAGGCGGGGAAGTACGGCCGGCAGATCCGGATCACGATCCCCGACGCCTCGGCCTCGCGCGACGCGGTCCGCCCCGTCGACCTCGACCGGGACGGCCGGCTCGACGTCTGCGTGCTCGCGAAGAACGAGACCCACCTCTTGTTGCAGGGGGAGGACGGCCGCTTCGCCCGGCGCGAGAAGCGGCCGAACGCGTCGAAGGACCCGAGCGGGTTCGACGTGGTCGACGTCGACGGCGACGGCTGGGTCGACCTGCTGTACGTCGAGGGGCGGACCGACTGGCCGTTCCGGGTCCGCATGGGCGAGCCGGGGTTGTCGTTCGGCCCCGAGCTCCGGTCCCGCTTCGCCGAGATCCGCTCGTACGCGGTCCGGCCGGGCGTCGAGGGGCGCGGGGCGGAGGTCGCGGCGGTCCGGAAGAACAGCGGACGCCTGGCGCTCCTCCGGTTCGAGGCGGCGGCGGACGCGGCGTCGGAGGGGCGGCTGACGCTCTCGTCGCTCCGCTCGGTCCCGTACGAGGAGATCAAGAACGCCGACCAGCGCGAGGAGCTGCTCGCCGACCTCGACGGCGACGGCACGCAGGAGCTGCTCGTGGCCGAGCCGTCCGGCGCGCGGATCGTCGTCCACCGGCGCCTCCTCGGCGGCGAGGGGGCGGGGGCGACCGCGTACCCGTCGTTCCTCGGCGCGTCGCGGCTGCGGCTCGGCGACGTCGACGGGGACGGGAAGGCCGAGCTCGTCGTGGCCGCCCCGGACGAGGGGGCGATCGGCGTGGCGGAGATCGACGACGACGGATCGATCCGGTTCCCGCGCGCGGTCGCCATCCCCGGCGGGCGCGACCTGATCGCGCTCGACGTCGCGGACACCGACGGCGACGGGACGGCGGAGATCTGGGTCGCGCTCGGCGACGGGAAGGGGCGCTCGCGGAAGCGCGCCCTCGTCCGGCTCGACGGCGCCGGCGCGGTCGTGGCCGAGCGGAAGCTCGAGCAGGACTGGAAGACCGATCCGAGCGACCTGTGGCTCGTCGACGTCGACCGCGACGCGGCGAAGGACGTCCTGCTGTTCGTCCCCCGCGAGGTCCCGACGATCCTGCTCGCCGACGCCGAGGCGAAGGACGGGTTCCGCGACGCGAACGCGGCGGCGATCCCCGGCCTCGGCATCCTCGAGGGGCGGCCGCGGCGCGCGCTCACCGTCGGCGACGTCGACGGCGACGGCGCGATGGAGCTGGTCGTCCCCGGCCCGAACTTCGTGCGCGCGTTCCACCTCGACGCCGACGGCAAGCCGGTCGTCGTCCGCCAGACGAACCTCGCGAACGTCGGGGCGAACGTCTCGCGGGTCCAGCTCGTCCGGCTGAGGGCCGGGGAGGCGCCCGAGCTGCTGGCGGTCGACGAGTCGACGTCTTCGCTCCTCGTGCTCGACCTCGACGGGACCGAGGCCGGCCGCGTCGACCTCGGCGGCGTGCAGCCGAGCGCGCTCGTCGCCGGCGACCTCGACGGGGACGGCGGGACCGAACTGCTCGTCCTCGCGCCGGAGCGGTACGCGGTCGTCGTCGCCGGCGCGACCGACCCGGGGTTCGTCCTCGTCGACGACCTCGAGGTGCCGGTGAAGGACGTCTGGCTCGACCGGATCGCCATCGGCGACGTGAACGGCGACGGCGCCCCCGACGCGGTCGTCTCCGACGGCAGCGGACACCGGATCACCCTCTCGAAGATCGAGCCGGAGCGGCTGCGGTACGCGCTGCACTGGCCGGTCTACGAGGAGCGGATCTTCGAACGCGGCGGCCGCGGCGGCCGCGAGCCGCGCGAGGTCGCCGTCGGCGACTTCGACGGCGACGACCGGACCGACATCGCGATCCTGGTCCACGACCGGCTGATCGTCTACCCCCAGGAGGCCCCCCGATGACCCGTTTCCCGAACCTGGCCCTGACGCTCGCGTGCGCCGCGCTCCCCCTCGCGCCGGCCCACGCCGGGTTCGAGGAGGCGCTCCCGGCGGAGACGCTCGCCTACGTCGGCGTCGACGACGTCACGGTCCTCAAGGAGGGGTTCCAGGCCTCCGCGTGGGGGCGCTTCCTGAAGGACCAGGCGTTCCAGTCGTTCCAGGACTGGCTGTCGAACGAGATGGCCGACCTCGGCGCGCAGGCGAAGGAGGAGACCGGCACCGACCCGTTCGAGCTGCTGAAGCTGGTCGAGGGCCCGGCGGGCGTGTTCCTGCTCGACGTCGCGGACCCGGAGCGGACGTCGGTGGACGGCGGCGAGGTCCCCGTCGCGATCGGCGTCCTCCTCGGTCTCGGGGAGAACGGCGACGCGTTCCTCGACAAGTTCGACACGCTCTGGCAGGCGGAGGTCGACGACGGGAACGTCCTCCTCGGCAGCGAGGAGATCGCCGGCGTCGAGGTGACGCTGGTCACCGACGCGGACGAGAACGCCGACAACCCGATGGAGATGCGGTACGGCGTCAAGGACGGCACGTTCGTCCTGACGATGATCAGCGCCGCCCTCGCGGACCGCGCGTTCTTCGAGTCGATCTGCGCCGGCCTCGACGGGCTGGTGGAGGAGACGCTCGACCAGACCGACGCGTACGCCTCGTCGATCGCCGCGCAGGGGGCCGGGACCGTCCGCGGCTTCGCGAACGTCCGCGAGATCGTCCGCCGCGCCGTCGCCTCGGCCGAGAAGGAGGGGCGGATGGGCCCGGACGAGCGGAAGCTGTTCGACTCGTTCGGCTTCGCCGACCTCGGGACCGCGGCGCTGGTCGCCGACGTCGCCGCCGGCGGGTCGCGGACCGACTTCGAGCTGACCTGGAGCGGCCAGGGACACCTCGCCGAGATGCTGCAGTCGGTCTTCGGGCCGGCCGAGCTGGTCACGCCGCAGTACGTCCCGGCCGACTCGGTGTCGATGACCGCGTTCCGGTTCGACCTCGGCAAGGGGATCGACGCCGCGATGCGGATCATGCGCGAGCTCGAGCCGGACGACGCCGCCGAGGCCGAGGCGATGATGGAGATGTTCTTCGAGCAGGAGGGGTTCAACGTCCGGACCGACGTCATCGACAACCTCGCGGGAGAGGTCTCGTTCTTCCAGGCGAAGGTCGACGACGAGATGGAGGCGCTCCCGGGGACCGAGGAGGACCCGGTCAGCGTCGCCATCCTGCTGCCGATGACCGACGGGACGAAGCTCGAGGTCGCGATCGACACCCTCCTCCGGCAGACGGGGATGCATGCGACCCGCCGCCGGGACGAGTTCCAGGGCGTCGCGGTCTTCAACGTCCCGTTCCCGCTGTTCGGCAGCGGCATCCACTACACGATCGCGAGCGATCTCCTGGTGCTGTCGCTCTCCCGGTCGCTGCTCGAGGACGTCCTCCGGCGTCACGGCGGCGCCGACCTGCCGACCGTCGCGACGAGCGACGCGTGGGTCCAGGCGACCGAACTGCTCGACGGCCGCGCGCCGACCAGCATCGGCTTCCAGGACGCCGCCGAGTCGGTGAAGGGGATGCTCGAGGCGCTGAACGTCCTGGCGAGCGGCGAGATCCCCGGCGTCAGCGTCGGCGGCGCCCCCGCGCGGAGCCCCGAGCGCCCGATCCCGTTCGACGTCCCGGACCCCGAGCTGGCGTACGACTACTTCGAGGGGACGAGCGTCTCCGTGCTCCGGATCCACGAGTCCGGCGTGCGGATCATCATGACAGGACCGTAGGCGCTGCGCGGCTTGGAACGCGTTCGGGAACGTCCGCGCGTTCGCCACGGCGGCGGCCGGAGGAGGGACGAGCTCTCCGACCCGCTCACGTCCTCGCGCGATGCGTCCGGGCTGGTCTCCGCGCGGGGACGAGTCGCGCTGCGGGGTCGCGCTCGGAGCCTCATCCCTCCTCCGGCCCCGCCTCGCCCGCTCCGGGCTTCCTCACCCGATTCCGGGGTGGGGAAAGGGGGAGTCCGGAGATGACCGGATGAATGGGCTGGCTCGCGGGACCACGTGAACGTGGAGGTGCCCGACCCCGCTGCGCGCATCGGACCGCGGACGAAAGGAGAGCTCGCCGACGTTCCGCCGATGCGCGTGGCGGGGTCGGGC
>JBICIB010000624.1:0-3485 GCA_043101415.1 Planctomycetota bacterium JB042
CCCCGCAGCGCGACTCGTCCCCTCGCGGAGACCACTCCCGACGCATCGCGCGAGGACGTGAGCGGGTCGGAGACACCTCCTCCGCCCGCCCCGCCGCCGTGGCGAACGCGAAGACCTATCCCGAACGCGTTCCGCTCTCCCCGACGTCTCGCATGAAGTAGAGCACCTCCTGGACGTGCCCCTGCCACGCCGGCTCGAGCCGCCGCAGGTCCTTCTCGCTCAGCGCCTCCCGCCCCTTCCCTCGCCGCACCCCCTCGTGCAGGTCGTCGAGCACCGCGCGGCCCTCGGGGTGGCTCAGGAGGTAGTCGCCGAGCGTCTCGGCGAGTCCGTAGTTCTGCTTGGTCCTCTCGCCGAAGCCGTCGGTGTTCCACGTGTCGCGATCGAGGTCGGTCAGGCGGGAGAGGGGCGGAGGCTGCTCTCCGTACTTCCCGAGGAGCCGGCGGAGCGGCGCGAAGTACTCGGAGCGTCCGTAGCGCGAGTACTCGCGGTTCTCGCGCAGCGGCTTCGAGAGGTCGTACGCCTGGAACCACGCCCCGACCGCCTCGTCGTACCACATCGGGATGTCGTTCTGACCGTAGACGCGGCGGAGGAGCGCGTGCGCTCCCTCGTGCTGGAGGACGGGGTACGGGAACCGCGCGAACTCCCGCTGCGCGGAGTGGTCGACGTACGTGTAGACGTGGAACTCGTTGTACTTCTTCCCCGACCAGCCGTAGTGGAAGTACCCGCGTTCGCCGTGCGGGAACCGTCGCTCGAACTCGGCCTTCGAACCGAACACCACGACGGTCGGTTCGATCGAGACCGTGGCGCGGTACGGGAAGACCTCCTCGAACACCCCCTCGAGCCGCTCCATGAAGAGCGAGACCTCGGCCGCGAACCGGGCGTCGACCGCGGCGCGCACGATCCACCCGCCCGCGCGGACCTCGTGGACCCCGTCCTGCTCGCGCGCCTTCTTCTCCCGCTTCTCGATCGCGCGGAGATCCTTGGCGGACCATTCCCAGGGGGTGAGCTCGGACGCGGACGGCGGCGGCCCCCCCTCGTCGGGGAGAGCGAACGGCGCCGGGGCGAGCGACGCCGCCACCGCCAGGGTCACGATCGTACGGAGCGTCAATCCCGTTCCTCCTCGTCCCCGGCGGCGCGCCCGTACTTCTCGAGCAGCCGCGCGACCAGGGCCGTCCAGCCGGTCTGGTGGGAGGCGCCGAGCCCGCGCCCGTCGTCCCCGTGGAAATACTCGTGGAACAGCAGGGTATCACGCCACGTCGGGTCGTCGCGGAACCGGACGTCGTCCCCGTGGGACGGCCGCCGCCCGTCCTCGTCTCGTCGGAACAGCGCGATCTGGCGGCGGGCGATCTCCCTCGCCACCTCGCGGAGGTCCATCCGGACGCCCGAGCCAGTCGGACACTCGACGGTCAGCGCGTCGTCGAAGAAGAGTTCGTACCGCTCGAGCGCCTCGATCAGCAGGTAGTTCATCGGGAACCAGACCGGCCCCCGCCAGTTCGAGTTCCCCCCGAACAGCCCGGAGTCCGACTCGCCGGGGAGGTAGCGGACCTCGTGCTCGCGCCCTCCCATCCGGAAGCGGAACGGCGCGTCCCGGTGCGCCCTCGACATCGACCGGACGCCGTACGGCGACAGGAACTCGTCCTCGTCGAGCACGCGGGCCAGGATCCGCTCGAGGCGGTCCTTCGGCACCGCGGACAGGAGCACGCGCGTCACGCCGTCCCGCCCCGTCCGCTCGACGACGTGGCGCGCCAGCTCGGGCCGGTTCTCCAGGAACCAGTCCATCCGCTTCTTGAACCCGGGGAGGACGTCGATCCACTCCCGGTCGATGGCGAGGACCGCGAACAGGGGGACGATCCCGACCATCGAACGGACCCGCAGCGGCACCACCGTGCCGTCGCAGTGGAGGTGGTCGTAGTAGAAGCCGTCCTCCTCGTCCCAGAGCCCGGTCCCGTCGAGCGCGTTGAACGCCTCGACGATCGCCACGTAGTGCTCGAAGAACTTCGACGCCATGTCCTCGAGCGCCGGTTGGTGGATCGCGAGCTCGATCGCGGCGTTCATCATCGTGCCGCAGAAGAAGATCATCCACGCGGTGCCGTCCGCCTGCTCGAGCCGCCCGCCGTCCGGCAGCGGCTTCGACCGGTCGAACAGCCCGATGTTGTCGAGGCCGAGGAACCCGCCGGAGAAGAGGTTGTTCCCTTCCGGGTCCTTCCGGTTCACCCACCACGTGAAGTTCAGCACGAGCTTGTGGAAGACCCGCGCCAGGAAGACGCGGTCGCCTCGCCCCTCTCCGTGCTCGCGCGTCAGTCGATACACGCGCCACGCCGCCCAGGCGTGGACGGGCGGGTTCACGTCGGAGAACTCCCACTCGTAGGCGGGGATCTGCCCGTTCGGGTGCATGTACCACTCGCGCAGGAGCAGGACGAGCTGCGCCTTGGCGAAGTGCGGGTCGAGCCGCGCGAACGGGACGACGTGGAACGCGAGGTCCCACGCGGCGAACCACGGGTACTCCCACTTGTCCGGCATCGACAGGACGTCGCGGTTGAAGAGGTGGCCCCACTCCTCGTTCCGGATCGCTCGGCGTCCGGGCGGGGGCGCCGGCTGGGCCGGGTCGCCGACCTGCCACTGCCGGACGTCGTAGTGGTAGAACTGCTTCGTCCAGAGGAGCCCCGCCGCCGCCTGGCGTCCGATCCGCCGCCCGTCCTCGTCGAGCCCGTCGTGCAGCGGCTCGTAGAACGCGTCCGCTTCCGCCGCCCGCCGCGCGAGCGTCTCCTCGAACGGCCGCCCGAACCGGACGGGCGGCGCCTCGTCCTCGGAGAAGAGCCGCAGGTCGACGGTCGCCGTCTCGCCGGGATCGAGCTCGAGCCGGTGCCACGCCGCCGCCTTCGTCCCGCGCCCGCTCTCCGCCACCGCGTCCTCGCGCCCGCCGACGACCCGCGCGTGGAACGCGTCCTTCGTGGTCGCCCCCTCGTTCGGGGAGCCGAACAGCGCGCGCGCGTTCGTCTCGTTCTCCGTGAACAGCAGCGGCGGCGCCGCGCCGTCCGGCCCCGGACCGACCGCGAGGCGGAAGACCCCGAGGGAGACGTGGTGGGCGACGATCGTCCCGTCGTCCTCGCGCGCGAGCCGCGGCTTCGGCCAGCACCCCTCGTGCTCGCACCCCCAGCTCCAGGTGTTCCGGAACCAGAGCGTCGGCAGGAGGTGGAGCGTCTCCCGGACGTCCGAGCGGTTCGTCGCCGCCAGCCGGATCAGGACGTCGTTCGGCCCCGCCTTGGCGTACGTCGCCTCGACGTCGAAGTGCCCCTCGTCGAACACCCCCGTGTCGAGCAGCTCGAACTCCGGATCGCGACGGGTGCGCCGGGCGTTCTCCTCGCGCAGGCGCTCGTACGGGAAGGCGGCGCGCGGGTAGCGGTAGAGCGCCCGCATCCACGAGTGGGTCGGCGTGGAGTCGAGGTAGTGGTAGACCTCCTTCACGTCCTCGCCGTGGTTCCCCT
>JBICIB010000625.1:0-4919 GCA_043101415.1 Planctomycetota bacterium JB042
TTCTCGACGTGGTACGCGATCAGGCGCGGCGGGCGCACCACCGGATGGAGCGAGCCGAAGTCGAACTCGGCGAGGTCCGTGTCGAGCCCGAGGACGCGACGGTTCTCGCCGCACGAGACGACGACCTGGTTGTAGCTCTTCAGGTTGAACCGCTGGAAGACGTCGCGCGTCTTGTCGTGGTCGATCTTCGGGTCGAGGTTCGTCACGACGACCCGACCGTGCGCCCGGATCTTGTACTCCTGGAGCAGGTCGGTGACGTAGTCCATCGACTTGACCCAGACCTGGTCCGGGTCGTGCGGCCACGGGACGCGGTCGAAGACGGTGATCACCTCGACGTCCCGGTCGAGGTCGCCGAGGACCCGCTCGGTCCGGACGTCGAGCGAGTAGCTCTCCGCCTCGGTCAGGTCGATGCGCCGCCGGAAGTCGGTGAAGCCGGTCAGGTAGATCCCGATCCCCGTCACCGCGACCGCGAGGACGACCATCACGACCACGTTCACGAGGATCGTCAGGCGCCGGCCGCGCCCGAACGTCGTCCCGCCGTCGCTCACGCCCACCTCCGGGACTCGATCGCGCGGACCGCGAGGAAGAGACAGACGAACACCCCGAGCGCGTAGACCGCCAGGATGCCGGTGTCGAGCACCCCCTTGCCGAAGCTGTTCTGGAAGTGGAACAGGATCGAGACGTGTTCGAGCACCGCCCGGAGCTTCCCGCGCGGCATCTGCGACGAGAGGAGCGGGCCGAAGAAGAGGAGCAGGTTGAAGACGATGCCGAGGATCGCGGCGACGATCTGGTTCGGCGAGACCGCCGACGCGAGCAGCCCGATCGCGATCAGGAGCGCGCCGAGCATCACGATGCCGAGGTACGACGTCAGGAGGACGCCGCCGTCGGGGAGCGCCCCGTACGACTTCAGCACCAGGAGGTACGCGATCGACGGCGCCCAGAGGGCGACGTAGAACGAGAGCGCGCCGACGTACTTCGCGAGGACGACCGTCAGGTCGGTGATCGGCGCGGTCATCAGCCCCTCGAGCGTCCCCGACCGCCGCTCCTCGGCGACGAGCCGCATCGTCAGGAGCGGCGGGACGAAGAGGGAGTTGATCCAGAACAGGATCGAGCCGCCGAGGAAGCTCCGGACGGTCGCGTCGACGTTCCCCTGCATGTCGAGGAGCGAGAAGCTGAACGCGAGCCCGTTCAGGACCAGGAAGACCGCCAGCACGAGGTACATGAGCGGCGCGAAGAAGTACGACTCGACCTCGCGGCCGGTCAGGACGAGGAGCGCACGGAGCCCCTTCATGCCGCCGCCTCCTCGACCGTCAGCCGGCGGAAGAGGTCCTCCAGCGTCGGCGTCGCCGAGGTGAGCTCGCGGACGCGGCCGCCTGCGCGGGCGACCGCCTCGGCGACGAGGAGGCGGTGGTCGCCGACCTCGCCGAACGCGAGCTCGTAGCGTCGCCAGCCGTCGCCCGCGTCGACCGCGGCGAGCTCCGACACGCCGGGGACCGACCGGAGCGCCGCTTCGACCGAAGCCCCTTCGCCGTCCGCCTCGACGGTGACGTGCCGCCCGCCGCCGGCCCCCTCGACCAGCTCGCGCGGCCGCCCGTCGGCGACGATCTCCCCCTTCCGGACGATGACGACCCGCTCGGCCACCGCCTCGACCTCCGCGAGGATGTGCGACGACAGGAGGACCGTCTTGTCCTCCCCGAGCGACGCGATCAGCTTCCGCACCTCGACCCGCTGGTTCGGGTCGAGCCCCGAGGTCGGCTCGTCGAGGATCAGGATCGGCGGGTCGTGGACGATCGCGTCGGCGAGCCCGACCCGCTGGCGGTACCCCTTCGAGAGCTTCCCGATCATGCGGCGGCGCATCTCCCTGCACCCGCACCGGTCGAGCGCGGAGTCGACCGCCGTCCGGACCTCCTTCCGGCCGACCCCCTTCAGGAGCGCGCGGAACCGGAGGTACTCCTCGACGCGCATGTCCGGGTAGACCGGGACGTTCTCGGGGAGGTACCCGAGGCGCTCCCGCACCTCGAGCGAGCGGGTCAGCACGTCGAGCCCGGCGATCCGCACGGAGCCGGACGTCGCCGGCTGGTACGCGGTCAGGATCTTCAAGGTCGTCGACTTCCCCGCCCCGTTCGGCCCGAGGAACCCGACCACCTCTCCCTCGTCGACGCGGAAGGAGATGCCGCCGACCGCGACGACGTCCCCGAACCGCTTCACGAGCTGGTCGACTTCGATCATGGCGTCGTTATAGGGGCCGCATCGCGTGAGGTATCGCACGATCTTCGTGCGATTGGGCGTGCGATTGCGAACGGGTCAAGCGGCGTGCCGGAGGAGGAGAGCGAGGTCGTTCGTGAGGCCGCGCGCGGAGGGGCGAGCGTCGGAGCCGCGCGCCGCCCCCGGGGCCGGGGAGCCGGGCGCCGGACACCGGGGAACGGGAGAGGGAGGGGAAGGCCGGGTCGCGGAAAGCCGGGTGGCCGGAAAGCCGGGTCGCGGGGAGCGGGTCGCGGGGAGCGGGGCGACGGACTGCCCGGCACCCGGAACCCGGTTCTCCGGTTTTCCGGTCACCCCTGACCCGGTTCCCCCTCGCTCTCCCGTTCCCCGGCGTCCGGTCCCCGTTCTCCCGGTCCCCGTTCTCCCGGTCCCCGGCCTTCCGACTCCCCGACGTCGAGGCCTCCTCGACGCCGGTCCGCCGGGCACGGGGCACGGGCAAGGCACACGCCCTCGCCCGCTCTCCCGCCTAGTTCTTCACCTCGAAGTCCGCGTCGATCACGTCGTCGTCGTCTCCCTTCGACGACTTCGACGCGCCGGCCCCGGCCTCGGCCCCCGGGCCGCCGGCGCCGCCCGGGGCGCCGCCCGACTGCGCCTGCTCCTTCTCGTACATCTTCTTGATGACCGGCTCGGAGACCTTGGAGAGCCCCTCCATCGCCTTCCGGATCCGGTCGGCGTCGTCGGTCTTGGCGGCGGAGTCGACCTCGGAGGCCGCGGCCTCGATCGACTTCTTCTCGTCGTCGGTCGCGATCCCCTCGTGCTCCTTCAGCGTCTTCCGGACCTGGTGCGCGAGCTGGTCGGCCTGGTTCTTCAGCTCGACGAGTTCCTTCCGCTTCTTGTCGACCTCGGCGTTCGCCTCGGCGTCCTTCCGCATCCGGTCGATCTCGCCCTCGTCGAGGCCGTACGACGCGCGGTCGATCGTGATGTGCTGCTCCTTGCCGGTGCCGAGGTCCTTCGCCGACACCTTCAGGATGCCGTTCGCGTCGAGGTCGAACGTCACCTCGATCGGCGGGACGCCGCGCGGCGCCGGCGGGATGCCGTCGAGCTTGAACCGGCCGAGCGTCCGGTTGTCGGAGGCCATCTCGCGCTCGCCCTGCAGGACGTGGATGTCGACCGCCGACTGGTTGTCGTCCGCGGTGGAGAACGTCTGCTTCTTCGAGGTCGGGATGGTCGAGTTCCGCTCGATCAACGGGGTGCGGACCCCGCCGAGCGTCTCGATGCCGAGGGTCAGCGGCGTGACGTCGAGGAGGACGACGTCCGAGACCCCGCCGGAGAGGACGCCGCCCTGGATGCCGGCGCCCATCGCGACGACCTCGTCCGGGTTGACCGAGCGATTCGGCTCCTTCCCGAAGATCTTCTTCACGATCGCCTGGACGGCAGGGATGCGGGTCGAGCCGCCGACGAGGATCACGTCGTCGATCTCGGACGCGGAGAGGCCGGCGTCCTTCAGCGCCTGCTCGCACGGCCCGCGCGTCCGCTCGACGAGCCCCTCCGCGAGCGACTCGAACTTCGCCCGGGTCAGGCTCATCTGGAGGTGCTTCGGGCCGGACTGGTCGGCGGTGACGAACGGCAGGTTGATCTGCGTCTGCGTCTGGCTGGAGAGCTCGCACTTCGCCTTCTCGCACGCCTCCTTGAGACGCTGCAGCGCCATGATGTCCTGGCGCAGGTCGATGCCGTGCTCCTTCTTGAACTCCGCCGCGACGTGGTGGATCAGGACCTCGTCGAAGTCGTCGCCGCCGAGGTGCGTGTCGCCGTTCGTCGCCTTCACCTCGAACACGCCGTCGCCGATCTCGAGGATCGAGATGTCGAACGTGCCGCCGCCGAGGTCGAAGACCGCGATCTTGCCGGCCTTCTTCTTGTCCAGGCCGTACGCGAGCGCCGCGGCGGTCGGCTCGTTGACGATCCGCTCGACCGTCAGGCCGGCGATCTCGCCCGCGTCCTTCGTCGCCTGGCGCTGGGAGTCGTTGAAGTAGGCGGGGACGGTGATGACCGCGCGGGTGACGGTCTCGCCGAGGTACGACTCCGCGGTCTCCTTCAGGTTGCGGAGGATCATCGCGGAGATCTCGGGCGGCGTGTAGTCCTTGTCGCCGATCCGGACCTTCACGAGCTCGTCGGCCGCGCCGACGACCTCGTACGGGATCATCTTCTCCTCGTCCTTCACCTCGTGGTGGCGGCGGCCCATGAACCGCTTGATCGAGAAGACGGTGTTCTTGGCGTTCGTCACCGCCTGGCGCTTCGCCGGCGATCCGACGAGCCGCTCGCCCGAGTCGACGAACGCGACGACCGAGGGGGTGATGCGGGCGCCTTCGCTGTTGGTGATGACGGTCGGCTGGGAGCCTTCCATCACGGTCACCACCGAGTTCGTGGTGCCGAGGTCGATACCGATGATCTTCGAGTCAGCCATTCCGATTCCGTCCTTCCGAAGAGGGCGCGCGGGGTCCCGGACGCGCTCGTCCGGGGCCGATCCTCGGTCCGATCGCCGGGGGAGCCCTCCGCCGCTCGATGGACCGAGCAACGGGTGCGCCAATCGCGCACGGTTCGCACGAGTCGACGGCGGGCGTCCCTTGTCCTTTTGCGGCAGGGACTTGAGATCCGCTTCGAGCCGAGGGGGTCGAGGCGCCGCCCGTCGAGCACGTCAATCTGACGCGGGCCGCTCCGAC